>DASQRW010000160.1:0-13371 GCA_035642715.1 Nitrososphaeraceae archaeon
AAGTAAAAAAAGAATTAGAAATCCTAACATGCCTCTCATATCACAACAATAGTTATTGCCAAACCTTCGCATAGATAATATTGGATGTCCGATATATATAAATACATCATCCTACCATATATCGTATATCCGATATGAATGGAAATGGAGGTGAATAATATGGGATATGGTTGCTGTGGAACAGGCTTTCAAAAAGCAAGAAGTTTTCTTACTAAGGAAGAACGGATCGCTTTGTTAAAAGAATACAAGAATGACCTGGAGAAGGAAACTCAAGGTGTTGTCGAAAGGATCAAGGAACTTGAAGCAAAATAACTTGATACTTATTTTTCTTTTAAATTTAATCCTCACATATTATATTTTGCTGACAAGATTTTAGAGTATGACTATTCGACTTTACGCAGTTTGCTACTTGCTAATGATTCTCTTTTACTTATTGCTTTGAGTCTGTAATCTTGTGCAACTTCCTTAGGTGTGTTATTTGAGGCAGCGGCTATATCTTGCAGTTTACGTGCTAATCCTGGTTCTCTGTATGCTATATATATACATACACATACATACAGCATCAGCCAAAACACTCAAAACTGTCCTATCAGGTGTTAGTCGTCTTTGCTTAGCTTTTCTATAAATGCATGCAGGTTTTCTTAACAATTGTAGCTGACAAACTAAGTTTGTCTTAAAAAATATGAAGTTGTGAGAATCCATATATAGTTAGACCTCTGTCTATCGATTATAGACCTCTTCTAAGATCCCAAATCCTTAGTTTCTCCATCCTAGATCTCATTGCTCTATAATTTTATTGCCAACAGCATCGTCTCTATTTTCCTATCCTATGATAAAAAATTAGAAAGTGGCAGCATCGTGGCAGTAGAGTTGTAACGTAATAAGAAAACAATTACCAAGTAAGTTATTAATTACTACTCAATTTAATTAGATAAATGTGGAAAATAGTGGTAGTAAGAAATATGAGTTCAAACTACAATAACAGCGCTCAATTTTTGCTTAATGTGCTGATATGGTTAGGTGTATCCTTAGGTATCAGTCTTACCATCTCTCTACTATTACCATTTCCGATATCATTAGTAGCTATAATAGGAGTATTCATTTTGCTTAATCTCTATATGAGAAGAAGACTGATGCAAAGAATGGGAATCAGAGGAGGAGTAAGAGGAGTATTTAGCTCAATGTCTGCCCCAATGTCGGAAGACAATTCATTAAAATATTATTGTATGAGTTGCGGAACACAACACAAAGACATTTCATGTCCTAATTGTGGTTCTAAGATGAAAAAGGTGGGATATTGATGATTGACCTGTTCAGGCGTTGGAAACCAAAAGGAAATATGTACAGTCTAAGGTGCACCCAATGTGGTTCTGGTTTTCTCTCAAGTTATAACTTGGAAGCACCAATTTGTGGTAAATGCTTACAAAAAGCAAAATCTCTAGACTCTACTATAGATTATGATAAATTATGCACCAAATGTGGCAAGAATGGAGTAATTTATGGAAAAAAACAATGCTATTCTTGTTATTTTGGATTTGAAAAGAGTGAAGAGACTTTGAGATAGCCGATATGGCTTTTGCTGCTATATTGAAGGTAAAATCCTATAATCAAAAATAAGCGATTCTGCTTGCCAAAGATAATTGTAAATGTAAATCTATTCTTATGCCCAATCTTTATGTTTAATTGATTCTGGCAATCTTCAAGAAAAATGAGTAATGTATTGGTTTGAAGAATCTATCTAGCAGAATAACATTCAATGTACAAGTTAACCATATCTTATAGAAAATAAGATAATCTCTTACTATCTCAGCTTTATATATATATCAACACGTTTACGTAATTATTTTCTATATGAATAATATTTTGCTCACTAATCAGTAGAATTTGCGTTTTTTTCCTCTATTATTTCGTTTTAAATACTTATTTATCATGTGGAGAAAAGATTGCAGCGTGCCTCATAGCCATCTCTCTTCTGATACATAATTGACAAATGTAAGTATAATGAGATATTCTTTATAATAGTCAACGTAGTCGACACAATCATCATTCCAATCACTGCTGGTGGTTGTTGTTGTGTTGCTTTATTTCCACGAATAAAAGCATTTAAATTCATAGCCTCTTCTGTTTCGAACCTATATACGTCAGGTTTTTGGTCTGATGTCCTATCAGAACGTATTTATCAATACCACAAGGTCTCATTTGTAGCATTCGAAAGAGCCATTTAACAGCAATGGAGTAGCGACAATAATAATAAAAAAATAACAAATCAAACTTTTGATAATCGTATTTTATCATCCTAATTGTTCTTTTACTACTTTAGCTAGATCACCTATTGGTATTGGTTTACGGGCAAAACATTTTACAGTTATTTTAGGATTTTCCTTTAAAAAATCTTCATAATAAGTGTATTCACTAGCTGTTAAAAAGCAAACCTTGACCTCATTGTCTTTTTTCTTTATTTTACTATAAAATTCAAAGCCATTCATTTTTGGCATTTTAATATCTAAGAGTATAAGGTCATAGAATTTAGGTTTAAAACTAGACAATGCTAGTTGAGGATTATCAAATGTATCAACTACAAATCCTTCATCTTCTAGTGCAAGCTTTATAGTGAAATTAACATCAGGTTCATCATCTAAAACTAGAATTCGCTGTTTCTTAAGGGACGTTGTATTTCCATTAACTAATTGATTAACACATATCTAAATCTTATTTTTTGTAAAATAGGAGTAAAGAATTAAGATAGTAAAACAAACCTTGATAAATTGTTTGTCTCATTACTACTTCTTTAATTAGAATAAATATTTCTTCGCCTTGACCACATAATTATGATAGATTTCTTGTGGAGACGCTGAGAAGAAGAAGAACGAAATGCCTAAGAGCATGGCTCCATTATGATATTAGTAATTAACGCATGATGATAAGAACTAAACTTATAATCATATTTTTAATAATTTCTATTGTTCCTTTAACCATTTTCGGAACTCTAAATTATCTTAATACTGAACAAGCTCTTACAAAGGAAACTCTCAATAAACTTGAGACTCTAGCTACGTTGCAAGAAAAAAACATACAGAACCTAGTAGACCAAAATTTAGAAAAATTGAATTTGGTCTCTAGCAGGCTACAATTAAAGGTTGAATTAGATAAATACAATAACAATAAAGGAAACAAAACTCAATCGCAGCAGTTTATTACAAGAATAATAAATCCAGTAAAATCTGAAAGTAAGAGCTTTGAGGACATTTATATACTAAGCCCTATGGGTCAAATAGTAGCTTCTACTAATAACGCAAGTATAGGTATGGATCATAGTACTGATGAATTTTTCATAAAAGGAAGCAAACAAAATGATGTGACTATATTCTTTAAAGACCCACAAGGAAATCTAAGAGTGTATCTCACAGGGCCTCTAATTCTAAATGGTAACAAACTGGTAGGGGTAGTTTCTATAATATCTAATTTAGATACTTTGCTGTCACAGATTCAAACCTATGAAGGTCTAGGACAGACAGGTGAATTTAACTTGGTAAAGAGAGATGATAATGGTGATGCTTTGTTGATAAATCCATTACGTTTTGACCCTGCAGCAGCATTGACATTAAGAGTAGATAAAGATGATGTGCAAAGACCTACGATTCAAGCACTCTTAAAAAATGAAAAGACTTTTACCAATATTGTAGATTACCTTGGTGTGCCAGTACTCGCTGTGACTCGCTATATAGAAGGAGTAGATTGGGGTCTGGTAGCAAAGATAGATAAGGCTGAGGCTTTTGCTGCGCTTGAGAATCTAAGGAATTTGACTATTTTAACCGGAGTAATAGTAGCTGCTCTAGTTGTAGTTGCCTCCTTTTTTTTAGGCCAATCCATATCTCTACCTATAAGAAAGTTAAGAGATGCAGCTCAAAATATTGCCCGAGGAAATTTTGGCACGAAAATAGAAGTCAACAGCTCAGATGAGATAGGACAGCTTGCTAACCAATTTGAAAATATGAAACAAAGTATACTGTATACAAATCTAAACCTAAACCAAATAGTATATGATAGAACAAAGAAACTAGAAGAAGCAAATAAACAACTTGCCTTGGCTAACGAACAGTTGAAGCTTAATGAGAAAGCACAGAAGGAATTCATTAATGTGGCAGCTCACGAATTAAGAACACCAATAGTACCTATACTTGGTCTATCTGAGCTTCTCTATAGTCAGATGAATAAAAATATGCCAGACGATGATGATAATGATAAAGGAAGAAAACAATTATTACAACCAGAACAACAAGATAAGCAACATCAACAAGATTTTTTGCAGAAGAAAAAACAACTTGAGAAACTAGAAGTAATTATTAGAAATGCGAGTAGGTTACAAAGACTTACTGAAGACATATTAGATGTTACAAAAATCGAAAGTCAAGCTCTCAAATTAAGGTTAGAGAAAGCTAACCTTAAGGATCTAATATCAGACATAATAGGGGATTACACAAGAAGCAACGAAATTGGAAAACTTAAATCAAATGTCAAAATCAGATTTAATCCTCATGATAAAGATAGCAGCATTTTTGTAAATGTAGACAGGGGAAGAATAGCTCAGGTTATTTCTAATCTGATAAGCAATGCTCTCAAGTTTACCGAAGAAGGATCTATAACTCTTGCTATTGACAAAAAAATCAGCAAGGACAATAATAATAACCAAGTCATTGTATCTGTAAAGGATACCGGGGCTGGCATAGATCCAGAAATTCTACCACGATTATTTACAAAATTTGCTACCAAGTCTGATGTGGGAACAGGACTTGGCCTCTATATATCAAAGAGCATTATAGAAGCTCATAGTGGTAAGATATGGGCTGAGAATAATAAGAATAATGACAATAATAATAATTTAGATGAACAAACAAGAAGAGGATCTACTTTTTACTTTACTTTACCTTTACCTTCATCTTCACCACCTTGGTAACCTACAGTAAAAAGGAAGGATAATTGTATACTTTATGATTGATCGTCTATTTTTTCTATTCTTTTATTATTATTATTTCTGTTTTTCATTTCTCTCTCTCTTTCTTATTGATGTTTATGATTATTTACTGATCCGAAAGAAGATATTGTTTGAATTAGATTAAATCATTGCATTTATTCTCCTTAATAGCTCTTCCGTGGCAATGGGTTTCTGAATAAAGTAACGCTCACCCAAAGATTCATCCAATTCGAAACGTGCCTTTCTAAGATCCTCATAGAACATCTCACTAGCAGTTAAAAAACATATTTTTGCTCTACTGTCTATTTCTTTCATCTTATTATATAATTCAAATCCATCCATATCAGGCATTTTAATATCAAGCAATATGAGATCGTATGAATTAGCCTGAAAGTTTCTTAATGCTAATACAGGATCGGTATATATGTCGACTATAAACCCATTGTCTTCCAAAATGCTCTGTAGTGTGAAAGTGATGTCTGACTCGTTATCTACTACCAATATTTTTTTTGAAGCCAATTCTGGTTCATTCATTGCTATATGCTCTTCCTTGTGATTGTGACTTTTAAAATCTCTTATGTTGATGATTATTCATATGTGGATATTTTAAATAAACATGAAAATATATAAATTAATTATCATATGGGAATATAAGATTATTTTAAACAAGATATATCTGATATCACTATATACTATACTGCTCACACCAGATTGTGACGCTCAAACCGGAAGTAGAGCATACAAGACATGCTGCGTACAAAATAAATCCTTTGTTTGTTAACAGATGGTCTCCTAGGTCAATGAGCGGAGAAGAATTGGATGATCAAGATATAATGAGTCTTTTTGAAGCTGCTAGATGGGCACCATCGTCTTTTAATAATCAACCATGGAGATTTATTTATGCAAAAAGAAATACTCAGCACTGGGATAGACTCTTCAGTCTATTGTATGAAGGCAATAAGATATGGGCGGTAAATGCTGCTGTATTAGTTGTTGTAATTTCAAGGAAGAATTTTGAGTATGATGAAAGACCTTCTATAACTCACCAATTAGATGCAGGTGCTGCTTGGGAGAATTTAGCACTAGAAGCATCTCTGCGTGGAATTGTTACTCATGGCATGGAGGGTTTTGACTATAAAAAAGCAAGAGTAGACTTAGGAATTTCTGATAACTTTGATGTTATGGCAATGATCGCAATTGGAAAGAGGGGACCAAAAGAAAATCTTCCTCCAAAACTTCAAGAAAGAGAATTTCCAAATAATAGAAAACCTTTGGTAGATCTTGTAATGGAAGGATATTTTAAGGAATAATAATGAATAGACATGATGAAAGCTGCAAGGATCATTAAACCAAAAGAATCTTTAGAAATACGGGAGCTTGAGGTACCAAAGCCAAGAGGTTCACAAGTTCTTATAAAAGTTATGTCATCGGGTGTATGTCATAGTGACATCCATTTGTGGGACGGAGGATATCAAGGACTCGAAGGGCAATTTCTAAAAACTACAGATAGAGGTGTGAAATATCCTTTGACTCCTGGACATGAAATTGCAGGAACAGTCGAGAGTTTAGGCGAAGAAGCAGCAGCAGGAGAAGAAAAAAAGGAGATTATCAGTAAGGATGAGAAAGTATTAGTATACCCTTGGATAGGAGAAGGAGTTTGCCCTGCGTGCATCATTGGGGAGGAGAATCTATGCGATAAACCAAGATCACTTGGTATATACAATGATGGTGGATACGCTGAATATGTATTGGTACCACATTATAAATATCTAGTTAAAATAGGTAATGACGATAATAGCGATAATAAAAATAATCGTCATAATCTAGATATTGATGCAGCCGCTACGTTATCTTGTTCTGCGCTTACTGCATATGGAGCAGTCAAGAATGCCAACCTTAGCCCAAATGATAATGTCGTCATTGTAGGAGTTGGTGGTTTGGGCTTGATGGCTATTCAGCTAGCAAAAGCAGTTACTGGATCTAAGATAATAGCTATGGATTTAGATGACAATAAGTTGAAAGTAGCCAAAGAAAATGGTGCAAACTTTGTTGTTAATTCAAGAAAAGAAGATCCAGTAAAAACAGTAATGGATTTAACAGAGAAAACAGGAGCTGATGCTGTTATTGACTTTGTAAACGCATCTAAAACCGTCGAAACTGATATGAATATGCTAAGAAGAAGAGCAAGAGTAGTACTTGTCGGATTATTCGGAGGTGAATTAAAATTAAATCTGGTTACATTTCCAACAAGAGCATACAGTCTAATTGGATCATATACTGGAACTTTGAATGATTTTAGAGAGCTGGTATCGCTTGCAAAAAGAGGTATAATCAAGCCTCTCATTTCAAATCGATTTAAACTAAATGAAGCTACAAAAGCTCTACAAATGTTAAAGGATGGTAAAATTATTGGAAGGGGTGTAATAAATCCTTGAAAGGAAAAGACTCTGTATCAAAATTAACGACAGTAAATCCTTCAACAGAAGAGGTTCTTAAAGAATACGAAATAATTAGTAAAGAACAAATAAATGGTACAGTAAAGCAAGCAAAAAATGCATTCATAGAATGGAAAAACAATATTGACAAGAGAGCAGATTTTCTCTACGCCGTTGCCAAAGAACTTAGAATAAACAAGGAAAATCTTGCCAAAACTGCCACACAGGAGATGGGAAAGGCGGTAAAAGAAGCAAGGTCGGAGGTAGAGAAATGTGCATGGGCGATAGAATATTATGCAGATCATGGAAAAATTTTTGCTACTGGTGAAGTCGTTAATACAGACGCAAGAAAAAGTATCATAACATTTCAACCACTTGGGGTAATAGCTAGTATAATGCCATGGAATTTTCCTTACTGGCAGGGGCTAAGGTTTGCAGCTCCTTCATTAATGGTTGGAAATACCATTGTATTGAAACCAGCAAGTGCTACAATGCAATGTGGAATTGAAATCGAGAAGACTTTCAACAAGGCTGGAGTGCCAGAAGGCGTTTTTAAAACAGCAGTTGGAGATTCCAGCATTGCAGAGACACTTATAGATTCCAATGGAATTAATGCAGTAACTTTTACAGGAAGTGTTCCAGTTGGAGCTAAAGTAGCGCAAAGGGCAACATCACAGCTAAAGAAGACAGTTCTTGAGTTAGGAGGAAGTGATCCATTCATCGTTTGTGAAGATGCTGATATTGAAAAGGCATCGACAGGAGCAGTCAAAGGACGTTTTATTAATTGCGGACAGAGCTGTATAGCATCAAAGAGATTTATTGTAGTCAAGAGTGTTGCAGACGAGTTCACTGAAAAGTTTGTTCAAAAGGCTGAAAAACTAAAAGTTGGAGACCCACTTTCAGATGATACAGACATCGGACCGGTTGTTAACGCTAAGAGTCTAGAGAATATGGAAGGAATAGTTAATAGAACTATAAAATCAGGAGCTGAACTACTTACAGGCGGACAAAGAGCTAACAGTAAAGGTTATTTTTTCCGCCCAACAATTTTTAAGGATGTGCTTCCTGAGATGGAAATAGCGCAAGAAGAAGTATTTGGTCCTGTTGCACCTATAATCACAACTGACGACGAAAAGGAGGCTATGAAGATTGCCAATGATTCTAAATTTGGTCTTGGAGCAAGTATATGGACTCAGGATTTAGAGAAGGCAGAAAGATTATCAGAAATAGTAGAATCAGGAATAGTTACTGTAAACAGTATGGTAGTTTCAGATCCTAGGGTCCCATTTGGTGGTATAAAGAATAGTGGATTTGGTCGCGAATTATCTAGATATGGAATGCTTGAGTTCGTAAACATAAAATCTGTTAGGTTCTATGACCAATTGATCTATGATCATCATGTGGAGTAAAAATGTATTGGAGATTAGTATAGATTGATATATAAACAAACAAAAAAGATACGAAAGGTAAAAATAAAAAAATGAATAAAAATAATGGAAAAAGGGGAACAAAGAGTGACCACCCCAATACTTCATCAAACAGAGACAGTAGTGATAGTAGCAATGCTTCTCTGCTACCGCCATTATCATCATCATCATCATCACTACGATCATCTCTATTGTCGCCAACCAATAATAGACTTGAGAATGTGCTAATACTTCAAGGCGGTGGCTCCCTGGGAGCATTTGGTTGTGGAGTATTCAAAACACTTGCCAATAGCAACATAAAGCTTGATATTATTGCAGGTACATCAATAGGTGGCATAAATGCTGCAATTATAGCTGGAAGCAAGGACGCAAAACATCCAGAGCTTCTCTTAGAGCAGTTCTGGTTGGAATTATCGGAGAGCTTTGTAGATTTTGATAAAGTTACTCTTCCTTCTTCTGCTTCTCTACCCAAATTTATAGATCAGCTATTATTAGTATTGCCATCTAATAATTATTATTATCATCATCATTTTCCTACAGCATCATCAGAGCAAGAGAATTATTCTTCAACAACAAAGAATGCAAATGAACGTGCTATAAAAATGAAGCAGCTAAGGTCATTCTACAGCTCGGCTATTTTTGGAAATGATAAAATGTTTAAACCTAGATGGAGACAGGAGACTACTCTAACAGACCCAGAATATTTTGCACCGCAAAATTGGACTTATATGTATGATCTTGCACCTTTAGAAAAAACTTTAGAAAAGTATATTGATTACAATAAATTGAAACCTAATGGAAATCCCAATGCACGTTTGATCTTAACTGCAGTAAATGTTTTAACTGCAGATCCACTGACATTTGATAGCTCCAAGCAACAGATAACATCAAAACATATTCTTGCAACATCTGCTTATCCCTTGTATAACTTTCCTTGGATAGAAGTAGAAGATGGAGTATATGCATGGGATGGGGGTTTACTGAATAACACTCCATTAAGGGAAGCAATAGATGCATCTCCAGTTAATGATAAACGAATATTTCTGGTAGAAAACTATCCAAAAAGAGTCAATGCACTGCCAAAGAATCTACCAGAGGTTTATCATAGAGCAAGGGACATAATGTTTTCTGACAAGACAGTGTATAATGTAAAAATGTCTAAAGTAATAACACTATATCTGTGTTATATTGAAGAACTTTACCAGTTAATAGAAACTCATATGGATTTCACGAAGGTGGATCCAAAGCAGCTTAAAAGAATTCGCAAAAAATATAAAAAATACAAGCAAGAACGGGGTGCTGAAATAAAAGATATCTTTTACATAACACGTGATGAGCCTTTTCCTCATATGTATGAAAATGCAGATTTTTCTCCGGAGACAATCAAAAATTCAATTAGAGAAGGGGAAATGAAAACAATTCAAGCATTGAAAGGACGATGATAAGATCGATATTAACTTCCTACTACATGATCATGTTGATGATGATTGCCGATTCTTGCTGAGGAACAGTTCCATGAACAAAAGGAGCTTCTTTAACATTGCTAAAGAAGCATTATGATTTAAATTAAGATTATTATTGACATCCTTAATGTCTTTAAGTAAATCTATTTTTGTTTCATTTTTATTAGTTACATTCTTTATAAATAATGTAAAACAACAAAAAGAAGAAGTGCAATCGCTATTTGGTTAGATTCAAGATGCACAGTGGGATGAGGATTGGATCCCCTGTATTACGAGTCAAGAATATCGACAGGACCTTGAGATTTTATGAAGAACGTCTTGGATTGCAAGTGAACAGAAGATATGAGAATGGCGATGATGATGATGATGATGATGATCTAGTTTGTGAACTCGGTTCCAAACAAAAGTCCATGTCTAATGAGCCAATTCTTATACTACACCATGATCCAAATGCAAAAAATGCTCCACTACGTTCAGCTGGACTTTATCACTTTGCGATACTTGTTCCTGACAGGAAGAGTCTTACGTCTACTTATCTGGCACTTATAAATTCTGGAGTTCGTTTTGATGGGTTTGCAGATCACCTAGTTAGTGAGTCATTATATCTGAGAGATCCTGAAAATAATGGTATAGAAATCTACTGCGACAGACAAGCTAATGAATGGTCTCATGACAGTGAAGGACACGTCATGATGGACACTCTACCACTTGATCTGAACTCTCTTGTATCTGAACTTGATAACGACGAAAGAAAGACTGCAAAGGCATTTCCTACTGGAGCAAGAATTGGACACATGCATATTAGAGTTACAAACCTTGAAAGGTCGATTAAGTTTTATTATGAAAAAATAGGGCTAGACATAACATCGGATTGGAGCTCCATGGGTGCCGTCTTCCTTTCTGCAGGAGGATATCATCACCATATTGGAATGAATACATGGCATAGTTTGAATGGAGAAGTTCATGGTGATGGCGAGACTGGACTGGAAAACTTTACAATAACTATACCTGACAGATCATCTTTTAACACAATTAAATCCATCATTAACCATCATGCTAGTTATGAACAGCAAAAAAAGAAGAAAAACGCTGACAAGAATCAGTTCCTAATTTTTGATCCAGATGGTATACAGATTGTGTTCAAAGCAGAATAATTAATCGTCTGTCTAAGACCATACATGTCATCCCCATAGAGTTGTTAGTGATTCTAATATGTATATTGAAATGTATTTAATGGACGAGTTATCTGGATATGAATAGATAACCAATACAATTGGTATTGTTATTGTGATATTAAAGTCATGATGCCTTAGAACCCCTCTGCAAACATATCCAAAACAATCTTCGACCTTTATAGGATATTTTTCTGAAGCTAAAAAAAGCATATATCCTTCATGGGAATAACTCAAGGAACTAATGACATAATACCTGTTATAGAAACTGCTTTAAGTAAAGATAGAAAAATGGAAAAAAAGAGAAGAATTTTAGTATTCTTCTATTCTAACTAGTTAGACTCTTTGCTTCTGCATCTACTGTATATGTAATACTGAATGGTACGCCGCCTAGTGTATGAAATGCAACTTGACTAGCTGCAAAATTCATAGAACCAGCATTATAACTTGGTACTGTTCCTGCCCCATTAGATTGTAATAGCAATGAGATTGCAGATTCTCCTTGAGCAAATGGTGCTGTCACTGGCTTACCATGAGCTGCATCTGGTGTTACATTCGCATCATAATTTTGCAATAGTCTAACTTCAACGGGCTTGCTAGCAGACCATGACAATGTACCTACCCAAATCTTTCCATCAGTTCTTTGTGGAAGTACTACTACTGCCTGATGCATTTCATGACCAGGTAAAGTATCTACTGTTGAGATTGCAGTTTTTTGAGCTGTAAAATTTGTGGCTGTCATTGATGTCGTTTCAGTCTGATTCTGTGCGGCTCCTCCTCCTGTCATGTTTTGTGCGTTTGTAGTTACTATTGGAACTTGTGTGGCTGCAGCTACTAATGCTAACACTGTTGTTGCCATTAGAATCCATGTTAAATAAGTTTTCATAATAGGTTATTAAATATAAAAATTATATAGTATTTAAAGTTTTAACACAATTTCTTAATTCTAATTGAACATTTATCTTAAAATATGCCAAAAAAACGATGTTTTTATGTAAAACTTGTGTTTTCTATTAGACTTCATGTATTGACAAAATTCTCTTAAAAGAGTAGAGTTTAAGGAGTTTGGGATAGACGCAATTTTTTTGACTGTCAAAGCTACTAGATGACAATATACATATGGAGTAAAGAATGAAAATCCAATCAGTCCTGACAATTGGCTTCTTGATCAGTCGCTACTGGATCGTCCAGGCAACAAGGAGATTCAGCTCCAATTGTTCTACGATTACAAGTCGAATCCTCCGCTATATTCCCAATGGCAAGAGTACTTTAGAAAATATCAACCACGAACACTTGTAGTTTGGGGCGGAAATGATTTCATATTACCTAAGGAGGGGGCAATTCCATATCAACGTGATCTAAAGAACATAAAAGTTCACTTATTGAATACTGGACATTTTGCATTAGAAGAAGGTGAACTAATCGCTGAGTTGATTTCCCGTTTCCTTATAACTATAAGACATACTATACCAGGGTATAGTTATAACATTCCTAAAAAGACACAAAGCCAAAAGAATAAGACCATTATTGTAATTGATTCTGAAATTCTTTATTACTTCTCTCTGGGGGTAAAAATACTTTCAACATGTCACTATGTGACAGCCGTCACATGGTATAAACTAATTCCACTCAGAGACATATATAGAGGAATATCGATTATCTTTTCTCTGAATATTGTGCTGAGCTTTAATTGAATTTGCTGTTGCTCTTGTTAATTCTTTTCCTCTACCATTTTTTGTAGCAGCGAACAATTCTACATTTATGATTATGCATAAATAACATTACACTAAAGGATTAAGGAATTCATCCCAAAAATAAAATATATATTCATGTCATATATGCATGTCTAAAAATAAAAGCTCTTTTCATTGTAGTCCTCTATAAGGTAAACAAAAATAATGA
>DASQRW010000161.1:0-58795 GCA_035642715.1 Nitrososphaeraceae archaeon
TTTCGTAGTTAGAAATGATTCAGGAATTCAATCAACCAAAGATTTTGCAAATAAAAAATTTGCTTCTCCACAGCTTGGTAATACTCAGGATGTAGCTCTTAGAAAATACTTACTAGATAATGGTTACAAAACAAAAGAA
Organism: Nitrososphaeraceae archaeon; assembly: GCA_035642715.1. GTDB lineage: Archaea > Thermoproteota > Nitrososphaeria > Nitrososphaerales > Nitrososphaeraceae > JAJNBK01. The sequence continues at coordinate 140 of DASQRW010000161.1, forward strand.
AACGGAGGAAATGTGGAAGTTGTATATGCAAAACCCTCTGATATACTGACTCTAATGTTAAAGAAAGAGATTGATGGTGCATGGGTACCAGAACCTTGGGGTGCACGGTTAATAAAAGAAGCAAATGCTAGAATATTATTAGATGAGAGAGATCTTTGGCCACCAAAAGGACAGTTTGTAACATCAAATATAGTTGCTAGGACAGACTATCTTCAAAGTAATCCAGATGTGATAAAGAAATTGCTGACAGCACATGTAGACGAAACAGAATGGATCAACAGCCATAAGGAAGAAGCAATAAAGGCATTTAATGCTCAACTCTCAAAGATTACAGGCAAGACTATACCAGATGATGAATTATATTCAGCATTATCAAGAATGGAGCTAACATACGATCCCGTCAAAGAATCACTCTTCCAGTCAGCTAATAGCGCATTTGATATTGGATTTTTAGGAAAAACACGGCCTGATTTATCAGGAATATATGACTTAGATCTGTTGAATGCCATCATAGCAGAGAGAGAAAAAGAAACAATTAAGTAAATATGCAATTTTATGAAATTATCAAAATAATATAATAAATCTCTATATTATTATTTTTTCTAGACTGGCTACAATAAGTGTGTTCCATTCCATTATTATATTATTATTATCAACTATACTACAAATTTAATGTGTTCATTTACACGAGTGTAATATAGTCAAACATAATCCTTTTTTATATTCATCTGATATCACTTTAAGCCTAACCTCTTAGTATTTGACAACTCAAACGAAGGGACATCTTCTGAATTTAATCAAACTTATAGACTTCATTTTCTATATTGCAAATTGATTCTGATAATTTATAGTCATTACCATACGCGAAAGAGACAATAAACAAGGATCAAAGGATTGATTCAACTTTTTGTATAGAAGTGAAAATTGAATCATAATTGCTTGATAATAATACAAGACAAGACAAAATCAGTCAATGCTACCTCATTAATCAAAGAATTTAAGAGAGCATAACATAAACTTGATCTTTAGTATAGTATCTGCTAATTGAGTACAAAATCCTATCGTCTAATGCAATTGGAAGAGCAATTCTGCATAGCATATGTATATTTATTTTCACTTGTATAATCTACTTCATTGCTATTGCATCTTTTATTTATGATTGAAGAACTGACCATCTTCGATTACTCCTTCAATAGCCCCTATATTTCTAATATTTCTGATTGGATTTGTGTTAAGTATAATCATATCTGCTTGCTTTCCAGCTTCTATTGTTCCAACATCATCAAGTATCCCTAATGCTTCTGCTCCATTGCTAGTGGCAATATTTATGACATTTAATGGGTTAATACCTGCCTTGACTAAGAGCTCAAGCTCATGGTGTAAACTTATGCCTGGAATAAGTCCAAAGTTTGGTATATCTGTACCTGACATGATTGTAACTCCATGATCATACAATATTTTAGTCAGCTGTAAGACTTTGGACCAAAGATGTTGATTTTGAGGATCATCTTTTAGCATGGCTTCATATATACTCAAAGTAGGATCAACAGGAACCTTATTTTTTACTAATGCATTTATCATTTCATTAATTTTTGTACTATTGAGGTCTACCAAATTAAGCCATAAAAAGTGGTCAAAAGGCCCACGACCATTCTCAATAAAAATCTCTCGTTTATCTTCTGATAATAAGAATGGGCTTACTGGAATTCCATGTGTAAGAGCATCAATTCCTAAGTTTGCAGCATCAGTCCAACTAGTCAGATACAAATGTCCTATGACTCTTATTCCTTGGTTATGAGCTTCATCTATAGCAGTTTTTACTAAGTTAGGATAAAGTCCAACGTACAACTTGACATAGTCAACACTAACATCCGCCTGACGCTTTACCTCTTCTCTGACCTCTGCCTCTGTGTTTACTATAGTCTCTACGAACCTAGTTGGAAATGGTAGGCCGTTAATTAGTCTCCCTGCAGTAAAGATCTGAGGACCTTTTATTTGGCCTGCGGCTACAGCATCACGGAGTGCAACTGACTCCTTCGTAGGGCCACCTGGATTACGAATAGTTGTGATTCCATTATCTAATAATGCCTCTAATGTATTCTCAGAGATGGTCTGGTTATATGACGAATCCAATACGCCTGCAACATGTGCATGCATATCAAATAAGCCTGGTATAAGGAAACGACCTGTCAAGTTTACGATCTCTGAGTCTTTTGGATATGTTGTATAGCTTCCTTTATCAGTTACTGTCAGTATCCGTTCGTCCTTAAGAACAACCACTGAATCATTACGTGGAGGAGAACCGGTGCCATCGATTAAACTGGCTCCTTCTAATATAACAAGACCCTTAGCGTCTATTTTCTCTAAGTCTGGCTGGATCGATGCAAATGTCTGATTAGGAGAACATGAAAATAATGAAATAACAAGTAATGCAACTAATGTCAGATAGATTAGATTGTTGTTGTTGTTGTTGTTGCAATCAGAACCTCTCATTACTTTCAAAGTTCTCCTGACAAATAGTGCATTGTTACTTACTCGTAAACAATTGCTCTTTTTAATTTTTTTATTGCAAACTGACTGCTAATATAGCAAATATTTTTCGTTTTTTTAAGTAATATATAATCAATCCTTTTTATATCTCTTAATTTGGCGAAAGCCTATTTTACACCTTACGGGGTTGGTCTTGGCCATGCAAGTCGTATGATGATGTTAGCAGAACGACTTGGTGATTCAGACGTCGATATTAGATTTTCATCTTTTGGTGAAGGAGCTCATTACATTTCGATGCAAGGATATGAGTGTATGACCGTTCCTCCTGTTGAATTCGCCTGGAGTACAGAGGGAGGATTTTCATTCAAATATAGTATTTCAAACATTCCACTATGGTTTACTAATTTTCCAAGACAAATCAAAGATGAAATTAATAATATAATAAAATATGATCCTGATATTGTAGTTTCAGATACAAGGTTATCTTCTCTTGTTGCTTCAAAAATTCTGAATATTCCATCCATCGTAATTCTGAATCAAGTAAAACTTTTACTGTCGCCTAGACTTCGAGAATTTAAAATATGCAGAACCTGGGAAAAAATGAATGGAGAATTCGTTGGCCTTATATGGAGGATAGCAGACAGAATTCTGGTACCAGACCTACCTCCACCTTATACCATAGCAGAACAGAATACCTGGGATACTAGTTCAGTAATGGAAAAATTAGAATATGTAGGCTTTACAGCTCCAAAATCATATATTACCGAAGCACAACTCAGAGAAACAGCTGCGCATTTAGGCATAGATAGATCAAAACCTATTGTGTTTATTCATATTAGTGGACCATTGAAGACACGTATTCCTATAATCCGAACTTCGATAGAGGCATGTAAATCGCTTCGTCCGGAGATTCAATATGTGATCTCTGAAGGAAAACCGGGCGGTGATATAAAACCTAGGAAAATTACGAAATTAGGATGGTATTATGAGTGGTGTCCTATTCGTGATGAAATCTTTGCAATGAGCGATGTACTGGTATTACGAGGAGGACACACGACTATCTCGCAGGCTATACAATTTGGCAAACCCTTGATAACAATACCTATAGAAAATCATAGTGAGCAGTTAGGTAATTCAAATAAAATTGCCAAAATTGGCATAGGTATTAGGCTAGAAGCAAATAAGATAAAAGCAAACCAGATTACATGTGCAATTCATAGGCTACTGGATGATAATAGATTTCAACAAAAGGCTGAAGAATTGATGAGATTAACTGAAAGACTAGATGGCATCGATAATATCGTGAAGATAGTTAGGTCCTACTTTTAATGAAATAGTTTTCATATTTTTCATCGCCTTTTTAGATAGGACATCTACTTTTCTTAAATGTTTTCTATATTCTTTCTTTTCAAATAATGTACTTATGCTCAAGTTATCAATAGACAGTAATTTTTCTTCCAAGTCGAAGACTTTTGCAATCTGCTGTATTTCATCTGTCAAAAGCATTAATGGCATCCAAGGTGTCTTTCTTGCAAGTATGATTTTTTTCATTGTCCATTCTACAAACCATGCAGGATAAATCGTTGCACTTAATGGTAACACAACTCCTTTTCCAGGCAGCTGAAGTAAGATTTTAGCAGAAATACTTTCTTTTAGCATGACTTTTAGACTTTGATCTAATCCATCAGAAAGATCAATTGGTGCTATTCTAAGGTTATGTCGCTTGAGACTCATTCTATCAGCTATATGCCCAAATAGCTTCACATTCTGAGTAAGCTCCTCAGAATTTGCATATAATATTAGAAGCTCGGGAACAAAACCGGATTTTATAGCTATTAAAGAAGATATTGCGGAGAGAACATTATGTATACTGCATGATACTTTAACATTTTGATATCCAAATGGCATTCCACCAAGTGCCTTATCTATTTGAATGCAGATGTATCCATAATCTTTGCCAATATAAGAAAGTATTATTTTATCAGCTTCATGTTCATTTTTTGAAGGACGTGCGCCTGTAGATGCTAACTGTTCTATAAGGTCACCAGCAGAAACAAAAGCTATGTCTCTTCCTACATAATTTACCTTCGCCTTACTACTTATCTGAACTTTGATAAAAAATTTTTCCTTCGGCAGTATGATCTGTTTTCCTGTTGCTATAATGGTTGAAACAACTTGAGAAAAAGTATTTGGGACTTGTTTAGCGATAGCAACTCTATCTATTCCAAATAATTCTTTTGTACTACATGCAGCCTCAACTAGGTCATTAACCTTAAAGACAAAGCATGATTCTTCGCAGAGGGTTTTTGTAACCGTCATATGTTCTAATTCAAGCTTTTTTATTATACTTGACATTAACATATTTTTGCAGTTAGCTGAAAAAGCTGACGGGAAGACTAGCAGAACATCATTCAAATGATTTTTATTCCAATTTCGGATAATTATATCTGATGTTTTTAAAAAAAGAATTAATGGATCCTCTCTCTCTCTTTCTATATGTATTATTATTATTTACTTTTAAAACTGTCTTATAGTATCTTCAATATCTTTCTTATCTGCTGCGTTTGGAATCTGTTCAATATACTTTAATAGATCTTCTTTAGCGCCCGAATTGTTGTTGAGCTGTAATCTTGCTATTGCACGATTTTTGTATATTGGAGCAAATCTATAAGCATTGATATCAATTGCTTTTGTATAGTAAGTGTCTGCAAGGGAATACTGTTTCTTCTTTAGATAATAGTTGCCCAGACCTCGATATGCAAGATAATATCTTGGGTTAAGTTTAATTGTTTTTTGATAGCAGCTAAGGGCGTCATCTAAATTGAGTTCATTATAGATACCGCCAAGCAAGCACCACGTTTGCGGGTTGTCGTCGTCCAATTTAACAGATTTAAGTAGCTTTTCAATAGCAAGATTTGTTTTATCTTGAATTCGTAATTTTTCTGCTTCAAAACATAGTCTGTTGGAATCTTTAAATTTGAGATTTTCATTTTTGAAAATATCTTCCATATCTTTAGGTATGAGTATCAACGTAATCATATCCTCTTGATCCCAATCTTGTTCAAACTTTCGTTCTGGAATGGCGCCTATAGTATCAGGTTCTGGTATATAGGTTAGAATCCTGTTCTCTTCAGAATTATAGCCAGATACTATAGTTGCATGTTGCACAGTTTCACGAATACCTGGTAGAATAACTATTGGAGGAATTCCTTGGGATATTCTCTTTTTTATATCCTTCAATGAGCCTTTATAAATATATGTCCTAAAACCATGTCTTTCTGCAAGCTCTATACCTTCCATCATTATAGATCCTCTAATTCTGGGATATTTCTTTGCCATCTCTGTTGCTTCTGTTAATGGTATCTCTTCACCCCAGTACTGTGAAATAACATTAATTACCAAAGGAAAACAAATATTTTCTTGCTCTTCTCTTACCAAAGGCAAGGTAATGTAGTTATCTGGCTGTGATTGCAAGATGATTCATTTATTTAAAGTTTGAAGGAAAATAAAATCCTTCTTACCAACTTCACAGTTGCAGGAATTTTGACAATAATGCAAAACCATCTCTGTCACTTTTTTCAGGGTGAAATTGCGTACCAAAAATCCTCTTTTTTATATGGGAGAAAACTTCATGTTCACAGAGACTAGAACTTCCAAGTGAAACAAAGTCTTTGGGTAATTTTGCTACGCTATATCTATGATTTTCATAAACATTGACTGAAGTCCTATCAGGTATCAAAGAATTTGGTCTCAAAATATTTACAGTAATTGTACCCCGAACATGATCATCCATTCTATAAATGGATCCTCCAAATGTTAATGCAATTATTTCTGCACCATAACAAATTCCCAATATTGGCTTATCAGTTTGAAAACAATATCTTATTATTTTTGAATTTACAATGTTAATCTCCTTACTATTCTTTCGTCTTCCAGATAAGATAACTTTATCGTATAAAATATTATTATTATCATAAATATTACCTACTTCGGAATATTTTTTGTAGATATATTTTTCATCTAAATCAATCATACAACCAAGTATATCATCTGTAAATGGTGAAAGATTGTCCACCACAAGTGTTGTCAACTATTACTATCCTACCTCTATAGAAACATAATAGTTTTTACTATTCCATTTACCTCTTTCATTATGCCATAGTTTACTTTGTTGTTGTCATCACTTTCCCATTCAAATATACGCTTACCACTCCATGATGAACCAAAATCTTTGAGAAACTTTGAGCTTATTCTCTCGGTATCAGCAAAGTCAGAATCAAACAGGTAACGTGTGTCTGCTTCATTGAATGTTAATAGAGCTGAAATTAATGCAGGTTTTGCCAACGACAAGCCTGAGTTTACTACATTGTTATCTTTGTATTGTTCGAACATTTGTGAAGTGTCCTTGCTGTTTACTATCAGCTGTCCACTGCCATCGTAAGCATCGATCACAGCATAACCAATTAGCTTTAACAGATTACCTGAACTCCAGGGAACATAAGCGACATCTAGTAAGACAATAAGGGCATCAGCCAATAAGTATTTTTGCCGTCACTTACACGAATTACGGCAATTTTCTTTATATTAAAATTATTATCAGATGTTCCAAAACTAAATTCATAAATAAAGTATGGATATATTGATTCCATTCTTTCATGTATGTCCTTATATCGCATCATGTGAATAGAACTTCCAGAATATGATAGCATAAAGTTTGTTTCATATATCCAGCTTAATGGAGAAGACACATCAATTTTCTCAGTTCCATCATAAAAGAATTTATTTATTTCATCACTATCTATTTTACTGACAGGAAAGCATACCAAGCCTCATCGAAAATACCTTTTCCACCACTTTTGCCATAGGATATAATTTTTGTTTGAAATGTTTAGTAGAAGATACAATATTTCCTGTGGCAGCTCTAACATTAGCACGCCCTTGGGTACATACCCTATCATTGAATTATTGAGTTTCTGTGAAGGAAACTAAATCGTACAAATACAATATAAATCGTACAAATACAATAGAGGCTAACATCATACCTGAGATTGGGAATAGTACAATGATTTAATAAAAACATAACAGAATTCTACTACATTCATACAAAGATTTACAGACTGGCTTGCTACTACAGAAATAATAACCATACCTATAGTGGCAAATAGGATAAGAGGTGTACACTATTCTGCTAATACTGAATCTCAAATCTTATCTTCATTGTAGATTCCAAACAAAATATTTTACATAATGACCATGGTCACTTTAGTGTGTTTTTACGACTAATAAGTATTATTTATTATCTAAGTATAATCTAATTATTGGGCATTTTTATTTTTTATATATATTTTTTGATATATACTTAATCATACTTAAAAAGCATATAGTAGCATAAAGCATGGCAACTTAAGGCAGACTTAATATGGGTTTAACTCAACTCTGCAATTCCTTTGCAGATTAAATAAACTGCTGCATATAATGGTAATCTTTCGGTTTGTTTCTTTATTTTGAATGACTGACCTTTTAGTTTTAGGTTTACATGTGCTTTAGCCTCTACATTAACTTCGTTTTCTCCTAAAAGACATGCATTGATAAAGGGATCAAATAATTCAAGATCGTCACATCTCATCTTAGCAAGTCCACTTTTGCTATTCAACGTACCTGGCATTCTAAATACTCTATGAATATCAGTTGTTACATGAGGATCGATACGTACGCCGATCTCGTGAGTCAATCTAGACAGTTCTACTTTAAATCCCTCATAACCTCCTTTCTGTTGTACTATATTATTCAATTTGACAGTTGACAGCTGATCAATTCCTAGTTTATTTGCTATTCTTTTACGCCAGCCATAAGAAAGACCGCTCTTTGGAAATTTAATTAGAACACCTTCTGGTCTTTTCCGTACTCCCATACTTTCAGGCATCATACTAATACCCATTAGATAACCTACAATGTCCGCTCTAGATCGCGAATCAAGTGAATTAAATCCATTGTCTAAGATATGAAGGTGAAACCCGCTATTACCAGAAAAATAGACTTCTATACAATTTTTGTTGATCCCTAGATCAGCTATTAATATATTAATTAACTTTATTACTTCTTTTTTTAGAGACAACACACATTTGCTACAAGGAACTGATATGTGATTTAGCTTGGAGACTTCACATTTAGAACATGAATTAGTATTTCTCTCTAATACTTCTCCACAATTTAAACAGAGAAAGTAGGAGTGTGTCTGCTCACAAGGTAGATGCAAATCTTTTGCATCAATATCAAAAATTAAATCTGCTCCGCCCCACTGTTTTTCCTGCATAGGATAGGTAGGAAATCTATAGAATGCATTTGAGCAGTAGATATCTGATGGAGCCTCCCTGATCAAAATGGCCAAAAGTTCGCCAATAGTTCTAAATGAAAGATGTCGCACGATCCCTGAATTAAATTGCTTATATCCAAATTCACGTTCTCCCATACGAGTTGGGATACCAATATTTTTACTATGTTTAAAATAATATTCTCTAAATGTGCTCTTAACAAGGGCCATACTTTTGTCCTTATCTTTACTGGTAATCATGTCTTTTTTTGAACAGTTTCGACCTAAATTGAATTGGATTCGTTATTCCGTTACATTCTTCAGTTGCAAAACAAAGATTTTCATTTCGAAGTTTTTCGCAAGAAGGAACAGAATATTTTGTATGACTACCACGGTTGCCAGCCAGATGCTCTACTTGATACTTTGTAATATTCTCATTATAATCAGGTGCATTATGAAAAAGTATTACAATATCATCTACACTTTTTCCGATTGCCAGCATATATGTCGCAAGCATCAGTCTTGCAGAATGTGGAAGATTTTCCCCTCTGTTCATTACCTCTAATGAGTTTTTTATGCATGGTGGATAATCTGTTGGCTGATATCTTCGATACTCATAACGCGGCTGAAGCTTTATTCTCAAATCGTCTACCTTTGCTTTGATTGAATCTGGTAAGTTTGATAAAGTCATTGTCTTGATCCGAGAATAAATTAGTGAAGTCAGCTCGCTTCTAATGAGTCTTACAGTTTCATCGGCATCAAGATAGACGTAGCCGTTATGGACTAATCTGTTAATCAATTTCCATTCTTCTTCATGAAAATTTAAGGCTCGTGTAAGATAATCAGTTACCCTAACTTTGAATAGATTGGTATCTTTAGAATCTAGATCAACATTAATTTTAAATAAGTCTTCAAAAATTTTGAATAACAGAAGACGTTTTCTTTCATTGTTTCTTTCTTTTCTTAAATCTTCAGTCAAATACTTCTCAGTTCTCATTGCTTCAAACAATGAATACTTCTTGAGTATGGATTCAATGCCTATAGATTTTGCGATCATGAGTGTAACAAGAAATGTAAGTATTTCTATCTCATACTTATCCAATTTCTCGTAGACTAAGCCCTTTGTTATTTCTGTCTCTATTCTCTCTACTGCTCTGTCAATAATATGACTCATTTCAGGCCGGTTAAATTCTTCAAAATCGAAATGCGTTTCTCGAATGTAATCTGAAGCCTCATTTAGAAATGGATACTTTGCTAAATCGCTTGTTCCAAGTTTTATAGACAATGTCTATTGCAAAGCTTCTCTTCATACTAGAATAAAAATGCCACGTAAGATTAGAGCAGTTAATTGTTACATTTTAGCCATATTGTTTATCCTGAAATGAGTTTTCATGTTGCAGCCATCATCACCAACACACATGAAATTCAATTGATAAAAAATAAAATTGGCTGCAATATCATTTCAAATATTCAGTAATAACCCAACATGAATATGTAGTAAGTTGATATATTGCACAAGAGGTTTTAAAGACCTTTAAGAAAATGTCATGTCAGCAATATTCCAAAATTCAGTTGTTGTAGATATATGTTATTCATCAAATCTTTCAGATAAATGTCATGCATATATATATTGTATAAATGACCACTTTTCTAATAGATACGAATCGACATAAACAGGATCTGTCGTTGTCGTTGTTGGATAATTAACAAAAATTAGAATTAAAGCAGTTAAAGTAAACAACAGCTGAGTTAAAAGGTGACATGAATTCTTATGTATACTCCAAATGAGCATAACTGCTTGAGAAACATCAGAGTTGCGTTTTATGTGTAAATAAAGTGGTAATCGCAACAAATTTTGGCATAATTACAAAATTTTCCTCTTATAGTAATAACATTTTCAATATATATAGAGCATTAATTGATTCAAATTAAATATCTGATAGATATATTTTAATCATCCATTAATTGATGAAACTAGATACTCAAATGAAGCATTTAAGATAGACAACAGTAAATTTAAAACATGTGATTGGGGAGTTCTAGAGAAGATGATCTATTACGAAGAAATAATGAAATTAGCGCTTGAAAGAGGTTTTTACTTTCCAAGTTGTGAAATTTATGCTGATGCTCCAGCTGGCTTCTGGGAATATGGTCCACAAGGAGTCAATATGAAGAATAAGTTTATCGATCTATGGAGAAGAGAACTGGTTAGACGTGATGGAATGATGGAAATAGATGGCTCTCAAATAATGAGTAAGAGCGTTTTTATTGCATCAGGACATATTAACAATTTTACAGATCCTATTGTCAAATGTTCAAAATGCAAATCCATTTTTAGAGCAGATAGATATATCACAGAAAAAATTGGTGGGGACATTCATGAAGGAATGACCAACGAAGAGATGGATGTAATTATAAAGAAACATGACTTGAAATGCGCAAACTGTAATGGAGAATTAGATGCTGTTAAGCGATTTAATATGATGTTTAAGGTTAACATAGGTCCAGCTCAGGAGGAAGCATATCTAAGACCAGAGACCTGTCAGACAATTTTTGTTGATTTTGCTCGAATTTTCAAAACTATGCGAGGAAAACTACCTCTAGGAATTGCTCAAGTAGGTAAAAGTTTCAGAAATGAAATAGCTCCAAGACAAGGCTTGCTAAGACTAAGAGAATTCTATCAAGCAGAGATCGAAGTATTTTGTAATCCACAGAAACTAAATGATTTGCCAAGATTCGAAGAAATTAAAAATACAACTTTGAGACTTTATGATGGAACATCATCTATTGAACTGACAGCAGATGAAGGCGTTAGAAAGGGACTTTTGCCAAACAAATTAGTAGCATACTATCTTGCTCTCTTAAATGAATTCTATGCAAAAACTGGAATAGAGATGAAACGCTCTCGTTTCAGGAGACTGACTAATACTGAGAAGGCATTCTACTCGACAATAGCCTTTGATTTTGAAGTTGAGACTAGTACCGGTTGGCTGGAACTTGTTGCATGCAACTATCGTTCTGACTATGATCTTCATGGTCATGCTTCTACAAGCAAACAGAACCTCGAAGTAATTGACCCATCAGATCAGAAAAAGGTCTTACCACATGTATTTGAGCTTTCAATGGGAATAGACAGAAGCATTTTCACAATTTTAGAACACTCTTACTTTGAAGACAAGGAACACGATGACAGAACTGTACTAAAACTCAAACCTTATCTTGCGCCTGTGTTGTTGGGAATACTTCCTCTGATGACAAAGGACGGACTACGTGAAAAAGCCCAGAAAATCTATTCTGAACTTAAAAGAGAATTTGATACTTTTTATGATGAATCTGGCTCAATAGGTAGAAGGTACAGGCGATTGGAGGAGATAGGAACTCCTTTTGCTGTAACAGTTGATAAAATAACAATGGAAGATGATACAATTACAGTTAGATACAGAGATACAATGCAGCAGGAAAGAATTAAGATATCACAACTGCCTTTATTCTTGCAAACAGCTTTATTTGAAAATTATAGATAGGCGTAAAATAAGTGACGACGATAAGTAGTAGAACATATTAGCATGATAACTATTCTTTTATTCAGTGGCAGTATGTTTGTGGGTATTAACCACACCCCCTTACATGACATATCAATATCCATCATGCAAAATATGTGTTGAACTGTATCAATTGTTTATAGAACTTGGAGCAGAAGACAGGAAAAAGAAAACCGGTCGTTATATATTATAGTTTTACAAAGCCACTTTATTATTGTATTTGGTATATTATTAGAAGATTGTTGATAAAGTATTTATCGAGTTAGTATTTAATTAAAGTCATGTCGGCGCAAAACGTTACTGAAGATCAAGTATATTCTGCACTAAGAAAATGTATGGATCCAGAGATCCCCGTAAATGTGGTAGATCTTGGACTTGTGTATGGTGTTGATATTAAGCCCAAAAATAATGTTGATATTAAAATGACGATGACAACACGCGGTTGTCCACTTCATGATACCCTTGTCAGCGATGTGAAAAGATATGTTAGCAAGATTGATGGAGTTGGCGATATTAATGTAGAGATTGTCTGGGACCCTCCATGGAGCATCGAAAAGATGGATCCTGCTGCACGGGAAAAATTAGGATTTGGCAAACCAAAGCTTCGATTCCAAATAGATTATGAAAAATCTCAACCCCTAAGGGAAGGCAAGTTTTTTAAGCAGGAGGATGGCTCGTTAATTCTTGCAAATGCCAAAGGCCAGGGGTTCATGGTAAATGAAGCGATTGTTAACTTCTGGGACTCATGCGATGGCACAAGAACAATCAACCAACTAACAGACCATTTTTCTACAAAGCTTGAAATGCCAAGACAGCAAGTTGAACAAGAGGTTGTACAACTAGTCCAACAGCTTCTTGAGGCAGATTTACTAAAAGCCTGATCTATCTTTTCTTTTCTTTTCTTTTACAGTTAGTTATTATGGAATTGCATCAAGATATGATAAATTCTCTAAAAGTTATTGTTGAATTGGGTATGGGCGATGGACGCCTTTTGAAGACTATATCTGAGAATGATCATGATAACAATTCTTTCTATATAGGGATTGAAGTAGATAAATCTCAATATGAACAAGCCATATCACAAATTAAACTCGTCAATGTCAAATTGTTGAATGGTTCGTTCGAAGATATCCTTCCTGCTTTTCCGGATAATTCGCTTTATCGTGTTATTTCTGTTTTACCAGACCCTAAATATATTGATCAGCTCAAAGAGCACAAATGGAAATATCTATACAAAATTGTATATGAGAAGTTGAAAAATTATGGTATGCTGGAATTAGTTACTGAAATAACTGACGATCTTTTACAAGAGGTATCAGACCAAATATATAATAAATGGATTGAATGGCTCAAGTATACTTTTCAATCTATGGGTTTTCAGAGAGTAACCTCTAGAGAGGGCGCTCCTCCAGAATATTCATCCAGGTGCATAGATCAATTTAGAGCCGATCCGAAACGTATACGCATGGTAACTTTGGATCTAAAGAAGATGATATATTGAAATAAGGCATTATTGTTTTAATATCGATATCTTATAGTGATGCTAATCAGGATAAAAGAAAAATTTTTTATATAATTAGAATAATGATACACTCCTGTATCATCAATGTATAAACACGTGCCATTAGAAGCCTATTAGAAATAGCATATTGAAACTTCAATTGCCTTTATGCCTTATTTTATAATGATCTGCCATACATATCTTCGAACAAAATTCCGCATGGCAATTCTCATTTGTACATGGTATAGGATCAATATGATTAAATTTTTTATTACAATAAATACAAAAGGATTCTAGCATTGGATAATTGCGATTTAGGTATGGATATCCACAGTTATGTTTTTGCTTGAACCATAAAATGCTAATCTTTGATTTCTCGGCATATGTCATAACGGTATCATATGCTTCATAATATCCAGGTGCATAAAATTGCCTAACAAATACAAAAGGTCGTATATTTTTCTTCGAATTAGGATCGATGAATGCCACAAGCCATTTTTCAGATAGCAGAATTTCGTCTTCCTCTACTGCAGATTTTTTTTCTTGAATTTTTCTTTGTTTTCGATTTTCACTCAAATAACTAAAATAAGATATGGAACCGATGAAAATTTAAAGTTTCAGATTATTAGACATTGCTTGTATGAATAAAGGATTTTGATTATGATTAAAAAAGAGTTATGTATTACCGAGATAGTCAAAGGAGATATTATTCTTTTTGCAGATAAGCTCTCCATCAATACGATGTCAAAATCTCGCCTTCCGTAGATATCTTGTATTTCTATCGCAGATATAGAGGATTATTTGTTAAATCTGTAATTGAATCATATATCATCCCTTCAACAATCACTCTATTGCATATTGTCTTCTAAAAAAATAAAAGATCTATATACGTATATTTTAAAAGCATCTAACTCAATAATTCTTTAAGATTCCTGTCAAATGGTGGTCTTAAAACCCCTTTTTCAGTGATGATGCCAGCAATTAATTCGGGTGGAGTCATATCAAATGCAGGATTGAATATTCTGATTCCCTTTGGTGCAATCCTCTTTCTACCTAACTTTATAACTTCTTCCATAGGACGTTCTTCAATTATAACATTATCTGGATTGCTCTCAAAATCAAATGTAGAAAGTGGAGCTGCTACGTAGAATGGTATTTTATGTATATTAGCCATTATTGCCACCTGATAAGTTCCTATCTTGTTAAAAACATGACCTGTACGTAAAACTCGATCAGCACCTACTATTACACGCTTTATCACACCACGAGACATCATATGTCCAACAGCGGTGTCCGGAATCAAACTCACGTCTATACCATCATGCTGAAGTTCAAAGGCAGTCAATCTTGAACCCTGCATTACCGGACGGGTTTCAGTTGCAATAACACTTACACGTTTACCTGCCTCTTTTGCTGCCCGTATCACTCCCAAGGCTGTTCCATATGCAACGGTTGCTAATGAGCCGGCATTGCAATGTGTCATAATAATATCACCATCTTCAAATAATTTGGCACCATTAATTCCCAATTGTTTATTGTTTTGGATATCTTCTTCGGCCATTTTTAGAGCCTCATCGAGAATTACTTTTCTGATATTCTCAACTGTCTTTCCACCTTTTGCCTTTTCCATGATACGCTCTAATCCCCAGAAGAGATTGATTGCTGTAGGACGTGTTGCTCGAAGCATATTGAAAGCTATATTGAGATCAGACATTAATTCACTAACAGTTTTTGCTTTGCTCTGAGTGGCGGCTAAAGCAAGACCCAAAGCAGCTGCGACACCAATTGCAGGAGCACCCCTTATCACTAGATTTTTTATTGCATATGCGACATCATTAAAATTATTACACTTAAAATATGCAAGTTTATTTGGTAATTTAGTTTGATCGATCATTATGACTGAACCGTCCTTCCAGGCAACAGTAACCAAAAGTTCAAGGCTCTTGTCATTGCTATCCTGAGTCATTGTTAATGAAAAATTCTTTTTCAGACTATATTAAATTTAACTAACTACCTATGGTTATGTTCATGTAAGAATGGCTTCTATTAATCATTTTATCATCCATATCTGTAAAGAAGAAGTTTAATCAATTTTGACACGTTTGCCCCTTTTTCCTTCTGACTATATGGAGAATAGTAGTCATCAAAATATTCTGTTCTGTCTTTGACATATTGGATTGTTTCTCACTCACGTGATATGCTTTTCCATATAAGATGAATGTAGAGATGATGTTGTTGTTGATGGTTTTTTATTTTCAATAATTTGCATCAATTTACAGTATATGAATATGTCATGTATCGCCACCGTCTGTAGAAATTGTATGTTCTCTCCATATTGAAAGGGTCGCAAAAAATAGTGGTCGTTTACTGTAAACAGTAACGGTTTACTGGTTTATTCTAGTCCACACTAAAGATAACTAGAATTTATAATTTTGTTCAAGTTAATATTAACTACTATTTTTTTGTTATTCTTGCTTTGTGCCACATTGTGTGCAGAACCTCGAATTTATCTTAAGTTTAAGTCCGCATGCAATACAGAATTTATCTCCAGATTCTTGGGGTTTGTTTAATTGTGTTATATTTGGCGGTGTCATGTCACGATCGACAGAAGAAGGCTTCCCACCATACATTTCTGTTACAGCGCCACTAGGTTTGAATGTATCATCGATATCTGGCAGAAAATCAGAGTCTTTTTTTCCTCCTTTTTCCTTGTCTTCTAGGTAAAGTATCAGCCGTGGTACATTTTCTTTTCTATCAGGTTGGTTTACCTGTTCTCCTAACCATAGAGCAAATTTCTTTAAAGTCATCTCTGGAGTAGAAAACGTAAGTGAATGAGTAGACATATATTCTTCAGTCGCAGCTCTGCCATTGAAGATCTTCATCAATACCGAGTACTACTGTGTGGCTATTAATTATTGCGAATTACCACATTTACTGCAGAATTTTGCCTGTTTAGGAATTATATGTCCGCATACAATGCAGTTTTTAGCTGTTAATGTTGTCTCATCAACCTCGTTTTAATTGGGCGTTCAATCACAATATCTACAGGTTTGAATGTATGTTCCCCCTCCCGCTGCTTAGCCTGCTGCGGTGAAGGCATAGTAGATCCTCTTCCTTCATTGCTTCTAGTTCCTCCAACAAATCCATTTATTCCAAAATCTGCTTGCGGAGTGGCAGAAGAGGAAGCCAGTCCAACAATAGGATTTTTCAATGATGAACCTTTTTCCATTGTGGACTTTATTTCTAAAATTACTCGAATAGCAAGAAAATTCATTGCAGATGTAGCTACCAAATATTCACCAATTTTAGAAAAGTATTCTTTTTCATTAACCTTTCCTTGCTTGTACCGATCTTGAGTATCGTTAATAAGCTGCTTCAGCTTCTCGGTCAGTGCACCGAGGGCATCTACACCAAAGGACATTATTAAAAAACGCACCTACAGGCTTAATAAAAGTTTGAATGCCCATCCAAAGATAAATTTTATTTGATTAACTATCATTATTTTTTTATAACTATCATTAGGGGAACATGATATTTTTTGATTAGAAATTCATATATTAGAAAAGATAACTTTTTCATGTTTGTACGGTTAGTTCAAACAACCTATTAATATCGATATGGTCAAGTTGACGTAAATTCCGCCTGGAGGGGTGGTCTAGATTGGTTATGATACCTGCCTTACACGCAGGTGGTCATGGGTTCGAATCCCATTCCCTCCACTCTGTTCATGGGTTTACACATATCTCTATAAAGAGACAAATCATTAAGTTCGATAGCTGCTATTATTGCTATATCCTTTAATTTACAATTTTTTGTACTTGATAAAACTTTTCATTATTTTTATAATGATGATTGATTAAAATATAGATTTCATGTCAGCATATATGGCTTATAGGAGAGATGAACCTGATGGCGATTTGACAGCCATTGACTGACATTTGACGATTTCTGACCATAAGCTGATGTCCATATGAAGATATTCAGCTGAGAAGATTATTGGAAGTTAAAAACATATTATCGTTTATTATAGTTTAATTATTCTTGCAAAGAGACCCACAGGGAAATGAAGCACGGCGGGTATTTGGAATTCTTTTCATTACTATATCTATAGCAGTAGGTGCAGCAGCTATTTTGAGTCAAATTGTATTTATCAACAAGGAACCCTTCTATTATTATGCCATCATCTTGGTTCTAAGTTTTGGTGTTCCTTTTGGAATAATCTTTGGCAAATCTCGCAAATTAATATCTTCAATAGGCGATAGAATGAAACATAGTGCGAATTGGTCTACAGGTGCAAAAATTCTGAATGGTATATGCTGGGCTGGCCCTTTTGCTGCAATAGCTGCATTTCCATCTCTCTATCAATATCTAATTTTACTTGGTATTGGACTAGGTAATTTTTCAACATACTTGCTAATGAAAAGATATAGTGGGCTCGATAACCGTGAGCAAATGATTGTAGGCCTTGTTTCTCTAATAGCAATTCCTATTGTGTCGGAGATCAATACAACTATATTCATCGCAAACCAAGATATTGCGATAATGATATCGAGGATTTTGATATCAATTGCTTATGGTATAGGTGGAATTTATGGTATAATTGCAAAATAATAGACAAGATAAGGATATCTAAGAACTAGGATATATTCTTGTCACATTTACATAAATGTAGGTAGGTAAAATACACATACAGAATACATACGGTCTTGTCATCGAATAAAAATGTCCAATCATCAGAAAGAGAAGCTAGAGCGGTAGTTTGTATAGTAAGCGGAGGTCTTGACTCTATCTGTACTGCAGCTTATTTAACCAGAGAAAAAGGCTACGATCTATACATGCTTACATATATTTATGGACAGCGAGCAAAAAAAGAAGTTCAACAGGCTAGGGAATTCTCAAAGGTTTTGAAGGCAAAGGATTATCGTGTCATTGACATTTCATTCATGAAAAACCTATATGGCAGAACAAACGCCCTGACAGACAGCAAACAACATTTACCTAAAAATTTTGATTACAGTATTGTTGTCCCGATTAGAAATGCAATTTTCATTACTATTGCAACTGCATGGGCTATGAGCATAAAAGCTAATCTAGTAGCATATGGTGCACATAGTGGAGACAGTCATTATCCTGATTGCCGTCCAGAATTTATAAAATCTATTACTAAAACACTCAATCTAGCAGAGGTCGATGGCATTATATCAGGTTTAAGACATAAGATTACTGTATGGTCTCCTGCAATGGATGGGATGGACAAATCTAAATTATTGAGTGTTGGATACAAAATTATGGGCGATGAAATTTTCAAAACATGGAGTTGCTACTCTGAGGGAGTTAAAAGCACTAGCACAAATATTTTGCACTGTGGAATATGCGAATCGTGTATAAATAGGAAGATTGCAATTAGCAAGGCAGGTATCAAGGATAAAACACATTATGCAAAAAATTACTAACAGAGTACAACTAAGCGAAATATTCACCAGTATTGAAGGTGAGGGCATCTTTTTTGGTACAAAAACACTGTTTGTGAGGATGGCCGGCTGTCATCTAAAATGTCACTGGTGTGATACCTCCTATGCATTGCCCTTAGATAGTGGAAGTCGTTATACTATTGATGATGCAAAGAAACTAATTGGAGAGCAGTTGCAACCAAACACTTACAAGGTTAACTTCACTGGAGGCGAGCCATTAATACAATATGAGGCTGTTATTGAACTGGCCAAGTTTGTCAAGGAAGAACAAGGACTTAGGACATATTTAGAATCCGCATGTTTTGATTCTAATAGATATGTAAAGATTCTGCCATTTATTGATATTTGCAAAGTAGAATTTAAGATGAGCGATTCAGAAGTTATTGATCTCAGACATTATGATAATCTCATACGCAATGAACTCGAATGTCTTGAAGCTGCTATTGGCAACTATAAACTCACATATATTAAAGTTGTAGTATCGAACTCAACAGACCTTTGTGAGTTTAAAGGTTTGGTACAGAATATATTTCAGCATGTAAAAATTGCAAATATAGCAGGATTTATAATACAGCCAAGCTATGGAATAAATGAGCCAACAATCGAGAGACTTTTCGAATTTTATGATGCAGTCTATCCACTATATCAAGAGGTTAGGATAATACCGCAATTGCATAAGATAATAGGAGCCAGATAAAGCAAAATGCAGCAGCACTATGAAAAGAAGAAAAAAGATACTATAAACAAGAAAAAGATTGAAAAATTGTTAAGACAACTTTTGATAGAATTAGGAGAAAATCCAGACCGTGAAGGTTTGAGAGATACACCTAGGCGTATGGCTGATATGTATGAAGAAATCTTTGCAGGATACAGGATGAACGCCGAGCTCGATGTGAGTTTTGGTGAAGAAACTGACGCAATTATTGCTAAAGATATCCAATTTTATAGCATGTGTGAACATCACATGCTTCCCTTTTACGGAAAAATACACATAGCATATGTTCCATCTGGCAAAGTATTTGGAATATCAAAGCTAGCCCGCCTAGTTGAAAAATTCTCTCGCAGAATGCAGATTCAAGAGAGATTGACAAAAGAAGTGACTGAGGAAATAATGAAAATGGGAGTAAAAGGAGTATTAGTTGTAGCAGAATGTGAGCATCTTTGCATGAAAATGCGTGGTGTTAGAAATAGCAGCTTGATAATGACAATAGCTCACCGCGGTATTATGGACCAGAAAGAGCTCCGAGAACATATTATTGCCCTTATGCATACTTCCAAACCAGAGATGCGGACCATTTAGAAAAAGCAGACAGAATAGCCTGATAGGTTTTAATGTACTATTTAATTAGATTAAGGCAGATTAGACGATTATATGCTTTTATCATATTATCGATGACAAGGCTTATAAAAAAGAGAACTTCCTATAGGTAAGAAGAATGGCAAGTGCAATCTTCAGAGTACAATCACACAAATTTAGCCAGGACAATATTCAGACAACTCTGGTATGCTCAAAATGCGATGAAGTCTTTTCTAAAGAATTTCTTATAGATCTGGAGGGACAAACAATTGAATTTAAATGTCCAGTCTGTGGAGCACCTGGTGAAGCAGATCTTCCATATAAAAGTGCAGAAGAAAGAGAAGAGTTTGAAGAAGACTTTGAAGAAGTAGAGGAAGAAGAAGGTGGAGAAGAGTTTGAAGAGGAATACTAGTTATTGTATGTAGAAAAACTATGTTATTCTTTATTTGTTCTTAGCGCCTAATTTTCCTAATTGGGCTAATAATGCGGATAATTGAATTTCTGGATGAGCACCAGATACAAGTCTATAGTCATACTCTGCCATTAGAGCAGCGAATTCATCGGGTCGTTCTAATTTCATATCATAAGCCTCCTGATTAGCAAACTTGAGAAAATCACTTTCGGACATTCCATATACATATATTAGCTCAAGTAGTTTAACTCTAGCTTCTTTAAATTTTCCTGAAAGAGCCAGCTTAATAATTTCCCCAACTTTAAATTTTCCTGAAAGTCCTATTGATGCGACAACATTAGCGAGTGAAACAGAGCCCATTCCTGCAGCCGCTTGTAGCATGTTAATAGAATGCCGGAGATCTCCCGAAGTAGCTTCGTAAATTTGTGTAAGGGCTTTATCGTCATATTTTACTCCCTCTTTTTGACAGATCGTTTTCAAGTGACCTACAATATCTTCATTTGTTAATCTAGTAAAGCGAAAAACCACACATCTACTCTGAATTGGCTCGATAATCTGCGATAGATAATTACAGATAATTATAAAGCGTGTTGTTCTAGAGCTATCTTCGATTATTCTTCTTAATGCAGTTTGGGCTTCCGGCGTCATTTCATCAGCTTCATCAAGAATTATTATTCTGAATGGCCGATTGTCTTCTTTATTGCCAGTCGTAAGTTTCATTACAGCTGCAAATTCTTTTACTCTTTCGCGAACCATCTTGATTCCTCTTTCATCAGAGGCATTTAGCTCAAGAGTGTCTCTTTGCCATTCTTCTCCAAGTAGCCCTTTTGCAACACATAAAGCAGTAGTAGTCTTTCCTACTCCAGCAGGTCCAGCAAATAGTAAATGCGGAATTTCTTCTGGATTCTTAATAAGATTTTCTAATCCACGGATAATTTCTTTTTGATCTATGACTTCATCCAATTTCTCTGGACGATATTTTTCGACCCACATTAAATTTGAGAAATTTTTGTTCATTGTTGACATATGTCCTTGAATAACTCGGTGGTCTTTACAGCATTAATAACTTAACTAAAATTTCTCATTTAGCTTAGAGCTTAATAAAAACTACCCTTACAAAAGATATAACTAATCCGAACATATATACTTGATATATTTACGATGAATGCCGCTTATTCTTTACAGGGCAAGATAGAAATCATTCAGGGTGCTTATCATATAGAATATCTTATGGAGGATGTTCGCGTAACATATAAGCATGACGTAAAGGTATCGGTAGATGGAGTTACAATTGATGCAAAGGAAGGTGAGATTTCTTCAATTCGTCGTTGGGTCGCAAAAATTCTGGTTGAACAAGGCAATATTGAAATCCAAGACAGCGACATTTCAGCCTATCTCTCAAGAGCTTTGAACCGTGAGAGGATAGCAAAACCCCATGATCTGTCTGGATTAGATCCCGATTTTTACATTAGAATTAATGATTACCTTGAAGGATTAAGGGAAAAGGAAAGGGAAAACATTATAGTTTCGTTGAATTCATTCTTGGCTTCACGTCTTGAAAAGATTGTAAAATTAGCTGCTGCATCACCTCTCTCACCGGAATTAGAAAGAAAATTGTCAGTTGAAGAAAAAGAACTTTATATTCTAATTCACAATTCTGCTTCAGAGTTCAAGGAAAGGGCGTTAAAAAAATTTGACTGAACAACAGACTACAGCTGCATTAGCAAATGATTTGGAGCAATTTTTACGAGCTTTTAAGAATAGAGAAGGAAACTACAAGTATTTTGATAGAATCAATCATATGATGGCCTCTAATTTTACTTCACTAGTAGTAGATTATATTGACTTTGATACATTCAATCCTGGTCTTGCTAAACAAATTACACACAATCCAGATGATATGCTTGAAGCATTCAATGAGGCAATATTGTCTATTTTAAGTGAAATTCATCCAGATTATGCACAGGAAATTAGAGATAAGATCAAAGTCAGAATAGGAAACTATACTGTACAAAAAGGATTGCGTGATATTAATGCTGATGTAATTGACAAATTGATTGGTGTTTCGGGAATGGTAGTCAGATCTTCTGAAGTTAAACCGCTTGCCAAGAAAATTGGATATCGTTGTCTTAACTGCAATATCATTAATGAAGCGCAATTAAAAGGGTTATTACTGAAGAAACCTTTGAAATGCATAAATTGCTCAGAAAAAGAGCTTGAAATGGCTCCAGAAAATAGCATTTTCACCGACTTTCAAATGGTCAGACTTCAGGAATTGCCAGAGGATCTGCCAGCGGGACAACTTCCACACTACGTTGAAGTCACTGTAATGGGTGACCTTGTGGATCAATGCCGCCCTGGCGACAGAATTATGTTAACTGGGATAATAAGAATAGAACAGGAGCAGATTTCTCCTCAGGTAAAAACAAGTCTTTTTAGATTACGAATGGAAGGAAACAATATTGAATACCTCGGTGGACGAGCCGGCAGTAAGGATACGCGTACTGTGGAAAGAATAGCAATCAGCACTGAAGACGAAAGGCAGATCGTATCGATTGGAAGTAAACCAGATGCCTATGAGAAGCTAATCGCCTCTTTCGCTCCGCATGTCTACGGCCATGAAGTTATCAAAGAGGCAATTCTCCTGTTGATTGTAGGCTCGGTAACAAAAAAACTAGAAGACGGCTCAACTAGAAGGGGAGACATTAATGTACTTTTGGTTGGTGATCCTGGTACAGCCAAATCAGAAATGTTAAAGTTCGCTGCCAAAATTGCACCCAGGGGGCTTTATACTTCTGGAAGAGGCTCAACAGCAGCAGGTTTGACTGCAGCAGTAATTCGTGACAAGATAGGAATCATGATGCTGGAAGCTGGTGCTGTTGTGTTAGGTGATCAAGGATTGGTATGCATTGATGAATTCGATAAGATAAAACCAGAAGATCGCTCCGCATTACATGAAGTAATGGAACAGCAAACTTGTTCTGTTGCGAAAGGGGGCATAGTTGCTACGTTGAATGCTCGAACATCCATTTTATCAGCAGCAAATCCTATGTATGGCAAATATGATCCATACAAGAATATTACAGAAAATGTCAGTCTGCCAATTCCACTTTTGACCAGATTCGATCTCATATATGTTATAAGAGATACGCCAGAAACAGAGAAAGATAATCGTGTCGCAAGTCATATTCTAGAAATACATAGAGATTCAGAACATGCTGCGCATCCTGCTATCTATATCGATCTCTTTAGTAAATACCTTGCATTTTCCAAGCAAATTGAACCAAAATTAACCACTGAAGCAATTGACATCATTAGAAATTACTATATGAAAATGAGAAATGTTGATTCAGAAGGAATGATTACTGTTACTCCTAGACAGCTTGAAGGTCTAGTAAGGTTGTCCACAGCACGCGCCAGATTGTTATTAAAAGACAAAGTAGAGGCAGAAGACGCAGAACGTGCGATATACCTAGTACAGAGAATGCTAGAAACTGCAGGAGTAGATGTCAATACGGGCAAAGTGGATCTCGGTGTTCTTCATGGTAAACCCCATAGCGAAGTTTCTAAATTGAAAATGTTTATGGAAGTTTTTAATGCACTTTCTGGACAAGACAAAAATGATGTCGAAGAGAAGAATTTCATTAACGAACTAGTGAAATCAGGCAAGTTTGCAGATGATGAGGCCAAAGCTTTCATTAAAAAGGCAATGCAAAACGGACAAATATATGAAAGAAAGTCTGGCTTTTATGCCAAAGCATAATGTAAAAAGCTAGCTAATATTTACTTCTAATTACTAATAATATGCCTAATACTATTAGTGTCATAAGCCATCAGATAATGGCCAACCTAAAGTCAAAGTTTTTAGATACTATAGTCAGAAATAGTTTGAAAACAAAAAAGGAATTATGAAATAGCATTAGTTCATTTCCAAGGGTGTTGTTTCTATATTTTGTGAAGTTTTTGGTGATTGTGTAATATATTATGTGATGGCACTGTTGGTTGTTGTAACTGTGATATTGGCTCGATCTCACCACTTCCATCAGGAAGCTGTAGCTTTGGTGGTGCTTCTATTTCAACTTCTACTTTATCCTCGTCCTCTGCACCTTCATTATCTGTAACAGTTAGTGTAAATTCAAACGTTGTGTCTTCTTCCAGATTAGGAACAGTAAACCATGGTGTAGCTTTATCAGCATCATTTAGATTAACAGGTGGATTACCGTCTGTCTGCTCCCAATTATAGGATACAATTTCACCAGTTGGGTCAGGATCATTACTACCTGCGCCATCTAAAGTGACTTGCTCTCTTATCACTGCTTTTTTATTACTGCCCGCATCAGCTACTGGTTTAGAATTACCTTTAACTTCTACTTTCATACTGCTATCATCTTCAGCACCTTCATCATCTATTACATTTAGAGTAAATTCAAACGTTGTGTCTTCTTGTACAAATGGGACGGCAAATTTTACAATTGGTCGATTAGTGCCTTGTAAATAAATGTCGTCATAATAGTCATCATCATCATTTCCACTACCACTGCTTGCCTCCCAAATATATGATATAATTTTACCAGTTGGGTCAGGATCATAACTGTCTGTACCATCCAAAACAACTTGCTTTCCTCTTACTGCTTCTATATCTTCTCCAGCATCAGCTACTGGTTTGGAGTTACCTATAGCATCTATACTTATGGTGTCAGTACTTGTATCACCATAACTATCTCGTACAGTAAGCTCAAAAGTAAATGTTGTATCTTTAGAAAGATCATCTGGTACTTTAAAGATTGATACTGCTTCATTAGGATTTATAATATCTATGTCATCTGGAAAATCACTTGTTTGTTTCCATGCATAGGTTAATGAATCTCCATTTGGATCATTGCTATCTTCTCCGTTTAAAATAACTTCTTCACCTTCATTTACTTCTTTCTCTTCATTATCCATTTGAGCTACTGCAATTGGTGGTTGATTAATGCCTATCACTTTTACATTAGCATACGCTGTTGCAGTATTAGCGCTATTATTACTGATAGAAGAAGAGGATTTAGAATAATTACTACAAGTTATCTTTGCAGTCAGATCGTTGGTATCTCCCGGAGTGACCAAAGCATTATCATCTGTATTAGTAAAGTTCCAAGCAGAATAATCATCTGCTGCTCCTGTTAATCCTGCTGCAGACACCCTCTTAAAAGGAAGATTATTCTTCTTGGCATATACTACACAGTTTTTATAAAAGTCATCCATTGATGTTCCAAATATTGTAATTGTGTCACCGATTGGTAATTCCTGGCCTGAAGCAGGAGAGGTAATATTTAACATACTAACATTGAATAAAGCGTTACCAGTAGTAGTGCTAGTTATATTTGCAGAAGAATCTTGTACTAATTGTTGTAAAGGAACAGTAAAACCATCCGATGATGGTGGTGGTGGTGGTGGTGGTGCTACTCCAGTTATATTAACACTATACCATTTTGTTAAATTAGGAGGACATAGTATTTTGGCGGTTATTTTGTTGTTTGGTCCTTCATTAATGGAAGCATAGCTAGAGTTAAGCAAGAAATTCCATCTTGAATAGTCATCTTTTCCACCAGAACTATTTGCTACAGTTGGTTGGTATGGCTTTACATTATTTACAATAACCGAAACCTGGCAATCAGTAAGAGCATCATCTGTAGAGGTACCTGAGATTGGTAAGTTGTTGTTGTTACTGCTATTATTAATAACAGGGACCTCTTGACCTGTAGCAGGAGATGTGATCTTTACCCCAATACTTTGAGGAGATACTACTGTCTTTTCTTGAGCATAAAGAGGAAAAATGATAATAAAAGTAGTAGCAACCATACAAATAAGAGAAATTATAGTCAATATGTTTAGTAAAGTATACAATGATAAACTACCATAGTTTAATGTAATTACTTAAAACATATCTTTTTGTTATAATTTTAAAATAAAAATATTTGATTATATAATCTCGAAATAAACAGTAGATAGGTTCTCTATTCGAAAATCTATTAACAGAATGATAGTAGAATTAAGCAGGAGAATTCATCTAGAATAAGACAATCATTCTAGTAATAGTTTTCTAAATGCAAACTTGCTGCATGTAAGTCTTAACAGGATTAGTCAAAAGTTGATAGTAAAGAATATTATGAAGCTTTTTTACACGGAATAAAGTTATTTGAAGCAGGTTTAATAATTAACTAGGAATAAAGATATATTTTTTTCTGAAGGTATTTGATGTGTCTTTCTAGGTAGAATTTGTTTACAACATGTGGCACTGTTGCACAGTCAGACATTACAAGTATTTTCATTCCCACAGCGATGTAGTTTTGCTTGTTATTTAAGGTACTGCGTCTGCTGTTGTGTCAATAATCTCACTAATTAGTCCTGAACGTTCGGTTAACGCTATTGTCCTTGTATATTCTCTCTGATAGAAACTTAAATTAAGTCATACCTATCTTTTTTGCATGTCTGTTGTAATGAAACACATAGTGCTTGATTTGCAAACCAACATAGATATTGCTATTATAAGAATCAATAGACCTGAAGTACTTAATGCTCTGAACAGGGAGATTATGACAGAATTATCTCAAGCAATAGATATTGTTAGTACCGATGATGGCATAAAGGTTATCATAATTACAGGAACAGGGGAAAGATCATTTTGTGCAGGTGCAGATATAAGATATGTAGTAAATGTTGATCCTATTGAAGCAGAAAGATATGCAACCTTTATTCATACATTACTTAATAAAATAGAGAATTTACAGAAGCCTGTTATTGCTGCAATAAATGGTTATGCTTTAGGAGGAGGATGTGAACTTGCATTGGCATGTGATATCAGAATAGCATCTAGTAATGCAAAGATAGGCCAGACGGAAGTTACAATTGGTATTCCTCCGGGATGGGGAGGAACTCAGAGACTATTAAGAATTGTTGGTCCTGCGAAAGCAAAAGAACTTATCTATACTGGTAAAATGATGACAGCAGAAGAAGCAGAACGAATTGGACTTGTTAACAAAGTAGTTAGTTTGACTGCTGAAGAAGAAGGAAGAGTACCATCATCCGCAGCTTCAATAACAGCAAGTGGAACTAGTACTATAGCATCCAATAATCCTTCTAAAGAAGGACAACAGGAAAAACAAAGATCCAATGAACTAGCTAAAATTCTAAACAAAAAGTTACTGGATGAATGTCTCTCCTTTGCAAAAGAGATTACAAAGAATAGTTTTATTGCTGTTAAAACTAGCAAAATGTTAATCAACAAAGGAATTGATGTGGATATTAATACAGGATTATGTTTAGAAATTTATGGTTGGGCATTATGTTTTGCACATGAAGACAGACAGAAAATGATGTCCTCTTTTTTGAATAAAGGAAAACAACAGAAAAAGGAGCCGAATTTTCTATGAGACTCTGAAATGGATAGTCTTATCCCAGACCTTCAAACACTAATCAAACAACCTAGTGTATCTAAAAAACAAGGGCTTAACAAATGTGCATATCTTGTTGCAAGTATAATGAAGAGAGCAGGGATTAGCACTGAGGTATTATACCTTGATGGTGACAGCCATAGTGATGATAATAACAAAATAGCAATAAAGAAGATCACATTGCTTCTCCTGCAACTTCAATAGTATATGGAGACAGTAAAAAAACAATAGCGACTGCTACCTGTGCTATTATATGAGTTAATCACATTAAAAATCTGATTTACAAAATAGATAAGACATAATATAATAAGGATATTTTCATAGTGACAGAAATATTAGCCATTCCTAATATTTCTACTACTCAAAATGGATTAAACATAGGAAAAATTACTGGAATTGCGGCCCTTGTTGGTACTGCCATAACTTTCGCTATGACATATCTTCACTGCAGTCAGTTAGAGTAGACAATCTGTATATGCTTCATATTCATTAATACTAATTCGTAATAGTAGTATAAGATATTTAAAAAATTGATTTATTAATAATACTATTTTGCAGAACAGCAAAATAAGGTTTGAAGAGATTAGATATGTAGAAATACAAGCAGCAGTCAATTCTTGATTTATCTAATTGATCAGCAGTGGCTACTGTAGCTATTACAAGTACATAAGATTGGATTTGACTTTACGCCTAATACTAGCTGTGGATGGAAGGGGCACATTGTATGGCTTCCATTGGAGATAATTTCGATCTTAATGATTTAGTTGATTTTGAAGAAAAAGGAAAATACAGTAACTCTGAATTTGAATTGAAGCATACTGTCGGTCCTACAACATTATAGATTCTTCCTTCAGGTATATTTGGAGAGCATTATCAAAATGGTTTGAAACTTGTCCAACAGATATGAATATATTATTTTGTGATCATCACTGCGCTTGTTCCATTTAATATTTGTCCACGAATTTCTCCATTTGGATTCTGCTGTGTATGGACATTAACATATGTTTGTTCATTGCGCATAGCAGAAGTAAGGTTTGATAGCAGTTTGCCAGCCATTGGACCTTCTAGATTGGTAGCAGTAATATTTCCTTCTGACAATACTCCAGTTGTCATCGCAGCTGTTGGAGCATCTTCTTTGAATAATGTGACTACAATAGGCCCATTTTCACCTACTTGACCGCCATGGATATGAGCTGCTGTAACATTTTCTATATCTGTAACATTTAGTGTATACATTATGTTATCTTGTCCTAGTTTAAATTCAGCTACACCAATTGCAGAGGTATCATTTACTGGTGGAACTTCTTCAAATCCTGTCAGTTCTGTAATGAATCTTTTTTGTTGTTGTTCTCCTGCAAATGCTGAAGTTGAAAAATCAATAATTGCTCCGACTGTTATAGTTACTAATGCTACTATGACAGTAACAAATATCATTACTGTCACTGTGCTTTTTATTTTCATCAATTAGTCTGTAGATTATATCACATTTAACAGATTTTCTAAATTAAGATCCCATATTCATTACGATTATTAGATTCTAGATAACAGAATTATAGTGACAAAAGATTATGGTCACATTCCGTACGTTGAAAACCAATTAAGTTAAATAAGGTTTTTCTACACCCCTCATTTGAAAATAGTATATTTAGTTTATCAGTTATCTTAATATCATTTATACTATATTAAATTTAAACACCTTCTTCATTGTGCCAACACGTTAGATAGAAGGATCGACAATATTATTTTATATTGATACATTTTTTCTTCACTAATTCCTAAACATCAGAAATATTCATCTAAAAATATTTGCTTATAACTCCTAATGCTATTGCGTTCTCCTAAATTATTCAGCATGACAAAAATATTATATAAAACTACTGTTTCATCAATTTCTACATCTTAAGCTATAGTTAACGTGTCATATCTTCAAAAATCCTTATAAGGATTTGCTAAATGTATATACTTAAATGTTCGTCAGCCAGAAATGTTATCAAAATGTATTAGCTATAATTTTGATTGCCTTACTGCCCAGTAGCTTTGTACTTGTACAGCCAGGTTATTCAACTATTATTACAAGCAACAACGGATCAAATACAAGTAATAGTAATAATCAGGATGTTTCAAAAGAAGTTTTTGTAGTAGATTACGCCAATATATGTATACAAAAGTTTGATACTGACGGTAAATTCATAACAAAGTGGGGTACTGAAGGAGATGCAAAAGGACAGTTCAAGATACCCCATAGCGTCGCAGTGGATTCTTCAGGTATTGTATACGTAACAGATATGATAGATCTATCTGTAAAAAAATTTACTGGAGATGGTAAATTCATAACAAAGTGGGGTTCGAAAGGATCTGGCAATGGTGAATTTCGTCATCCACATGGCATTGCCATTGATTCTTCAGGTAATGTATACGTAACAGATATGACAAATCTCAATATTCAAAAATTTGCTGCAGCAGATGGTAAATTCATTACTAGCTGGGGTAGTAAAGGAGATGGCAATGGTAAATTTATGGCTCCAGAGGGTATTGCTGCCGATCGTTTTGGCAATATTTTCGTATCAGATACTGCGAATAATAATATTCAAAAATTTGCTGCAGCAGATGGTAAATTCATAACAAAGTGGGGTACTGAAGGAGATGCCAAAGGACAGTTGAATAGTCCAACAGGCATTGATGTTGATTCCTCTGGTAATCTTTATGTTGCTGATGATGGCAATAGTCGTATACAAAAGTTTACAAATAATGGAGACTTTATTACTATGTGGGGGTCTAAAGGATCCAAAAATGGCCAATTAGATAGACCTCATGACATAGCTATAGATTCATCAGGCAATAATGATGTGTATGTAACTGAACAGGGCAATTTTCAAATACAGAAATTTACAGCAGATGGTAAATTCATAACAAAGTGGGGTACTGAAGGTGCAGATGACGATCAATTTCAAGATCCACATAGTGTTGTTGTCTATTAGCTATTAGCCTAATGTATTAACCTAGTAATAATATAAATAATAGATAAAGCAAACACGCAAATGTCATTATATTATTATTGTGGTTATTATTAAGCTAAATATATTCTACCTTACACCTTTTTCTCCGGCCAACTGGCTTCTAAAACACATTTATCCGTAGAATAATGAGCATGCTTTTTCAATAAATTATTTTCAATTTGGGATATCGCAGCTTTAGGAACGAAGATTGTTTATATATATATTTTTGGTGTTGAAGTGACATTTTATTAAGAAAGAATAAAAATATTAACCCTTTTTAGCTCTATGCTAAAAGCGTGACAATAACAATATCAGATACTAGAGTAAAGAACTTACTTGATTTACTAGGTTACTCTTCACTTTATCCACCACAGGAACTTGCTCTATCAAAGGGTCTTTTAGAGGGCAAGAACTTGCTTATTACCACTCCTACTGCGAGTGGTAAGACACTAATCGCAATGATGGCTGCAATAAAAATAATCGAAAAGGGTCTAAAAGTTATTTATCTCACTCCATTAAGGGCACTAGCTACAGAAAAATACCATGATTTTCGTGCACTTGAGGGTTTAGATATGACAGGTAGAAAGATAAGAGTCAAAATTGCTAGCAGCGACTATAATTCATCAGGAAAGGAAGTACAAGATGCAGATGTTATTGTTTTAACAAATGAAAAAATGGATTCACTTATGCGACACGGTGCTGAATGGATTTCTGATGTAGGACTTTTTGTGGCTGACGAAGTTCATTTAATCAGTGAACGGGAGCGTGGCCCTACTTTGGAGATGATGCTAACTACCATATGCAAAATGTATCCGAAATCACAGATTCTAGCGTTAAGCGCAACGGTTGCAAATTCTGATGATATTGCAGACTGGCTTAAATGTGAATTAATCGAAAGTAATTGGAGACCAACAAAGTTAGTAGAAGGAGTTTATGAGAATGGGAATATTCGTATGAATGATGGTACTAGCTTCAAAATTGTAACTTCAGTTGGCGTTACTTCTGCTGCAATAGATATTGCAATTGATTCTCTAAAGAATGGTGGACAAGCTTTAATTTTCGTAGAAACTCGTAAACGTGCTTTTTCTCTTGCCGCTAAGGCGGCAGAAGCAGTTTATAAGAGAATCGATAAATCTGCTCGGGAGATGGCATTAGAGATATCATCTCAGATCCTCAACAAAGGTGACGATACTGAACTAACAAGAAATCTTTCTCATCTATTGTCCAAAGGTGTAGGATTCCACCACGCGGGGTTAGGGTCCTCAAGCAGAGACATTGTAGAAGAGTCATTTAAAAAAGGTATAATTAAGTTATTAACTGCTACTCCAACACTGGCCGCAGGCGTTAACTTGCCTGCGCGGCGTATAATTCTGGCTAGCATTTTACGCTATGATGCGGAATATGGTGGAAATATCCCCATCAGTGTTTTAGAATACAAACAACTCTCTGGTCGGGCAGGCAGACCACAATATGACACTTTTGGAGAAGCAATAATAGTAGCGGAATCAGGAGTTAGTGCAGAAGATCTGTATAGCCACTATATTCTAGGTAGTCCCGAGCCTCTAAGCTCACAACTGATGAATGACAGAGCAATAAGGGTTCACCTTCTTAGTACTATTGCAAGAGTTCCTGGAATAAAAAAAACTGAAATTTACCATCTATTTGAAAGTACATTATTTGCAAAGAAGTATCAGAGAAATACTGTAGTTTTCAAAGTTGATGCTGCCTTGAGTTATCTTGAAAATGAGTATTTTATCAAATGTAGGAATGATAGATATATCGCTACAGACTTTGGAAGAAAATCAACACTCCTTTATATTGATCCTTTAACTGCAGTAGAATTTAGAAAAGCAATAGGTGCGCGCGAATGTACGACAACAAGAAAAAATAATGATGGTAATGACAGTCACACTTTAGGTTTTCTTCATATGATTACTACTAGTGCAGATTTCTATCCAAAACTATCGCTGAGGAAAAAAGATTTTGAGGAATTAAGTTCATTAATTCAACAACATGGTCATGAACTCTTTTATCAAATAAGTGAATATGATTGCTCTAGGAGTCTATTGGCCCTATATGAGTGGATAGAGGAAACTAGCGACAGAATGATAAGCGACAATGTTGGAGTCGAACCCGGGGATATGCATAGAATGGTGGAGATCGGTGACTGGTTAACATACTCACTGTATGAAGTTGCAAAATTGCTTAAACGGGAAGATTTGCTCACAGAAATACACAATCTTCAGACACGGATAAAATATGGTGTGAAAGAAGAATTAATTCCGATTGTTGCTCTTGAAGGAATTGGTAGAGTACGAGCTCGAGCGTTATATAATGCTGGTCTTACAGATCCTAGAAAAATTTTGCAGGCATCTAATTCAAAACTTTCCGCTATTTCAAAAATTGGACCAACCGTAGCAGCTAAGTTAAAAAAGCAATTAAAGAAGATAGAACAAGAGAAATCATTTAGACACAAACATGGGATAGATAGATAGATTCTGACGAAAGGATATAATTCATAATTCAACTTCTCATTTCAAATCAAATCGTTATAATCATTTATAGAAATATTGTGGTTTTCTACCATATATGCTTCGCCTGTCAATACTCTTCAATAGTTTCTAATATGCTTGTATAAGGTAATAAGATTTGTTTTATGACCAATAATTTAACTATTGTCAATCACGTATTCATAATAAGATTAAATATTATTCTATCCTAAAAGCAATTATTCTACTATGGAATTATATAAATCTGCATTATATACTTGGTATTAGCAGATGCTGGATTTGTCTTTTGGAAATAATATTCTAATCTATGGAGTGATTGTTTCAGCCATTTCCTTCTTAGTTACATTAATTGCAACTCCTAAAATGATAAGATCATTAATAGCACAAGGTAGCGTGGTACAAGATTATCATAAGCCTGGAAAACCTGATGTTCCTAGACCGGCTGGTCCTGTGTTGCTTGGTGGGATCGCAGCAGCTGAGATTGTTCTTTACTTTTTAACATTAGATATGACAATTATGGCCATAACGTTGACAACTGTAATTGCATTCATAGTAGGATTTATAGATGATAGGAAAGTTTTACCAGGTTGGTACAAACCTGCCGCACTGATAGCAGCTGCTATTCCTCTGATTATTTTTGGAGCTCATGGAACTCATCTAAATCTTATATTTGGAAATGCGTTTATTCCACTTCTATATGTACCGCTTATAGTAGTGATCATTCCAATTGTTGGTAATACAATTAACTCAATTGATGTTCTAAATGGAGTCGTCACTAGATTTGTAATTATTACAACTATGCCACTTTTAGTAAGTATAGCTATCTTTGGTGATACTGAAGTATTTCTTGCTACACTTCCTTTGCTGTTTGGAACAATTGCATTATATCAGTATCATAAATTTCCAAGCAAGATATTTGTAGGCGACTCTGGTACTTTGGTAATGGGATCCATGTATGGGGCAGTTGCAATTGCAGGTAATTCTGAAGTTATAGGTGTTATTGCTCTTCTGCCTGCTGTAATGAATTCTTTTCTCTTTCTTGCCAGCGTTAAGAAAATTGTCGAACATAGACAAGTCAAACTGCGACCTACGGTTATGAGGAGTGATTTCAAATTAGCAGCATCTAAAGAAAAGAATGCACCTATAACTCTTGTAAGATTAATACTAGCAGAAGGCCCTCTCTCAGAAAAAGAAATTGGCCATTATATATCTAATCTAGCAATATTTTCTTCATCACTAGCCTTCATTTCGATCTTTATACAATATTATTTCTTGTCAGGAGGTATATAGATGAGGCTTACCGGTCTTTTGGGATTTATCACAGTAATGTGGGTAATGATACTAGCCATTACGGCTTTTCTGCTAAATTTTGTTGCTCCAATAGATTTTGTTTTATTTAGAAATGGATTAGATAGGCTTATCGTATCTTTAACGCAAGCGTCTATTGCCATTATAATCGTAATGATATTAGTGTGGGGACTTAATAAAATGAAGGAAATTTATATGCAAAAAAAATTGCAATTGTAAAAAAATTCCTATGAACTATACATCATAATGCTTTTTATTTTGCAGTAGCTCAGCATATACATTAAATAATAATATATATTGAAATGACACTCTACATAGTTTACCAATTTAGTAAATAGAGGTGATAATAATTGCTAGTACTGATCACTTCTCAGAGGATATAATGGACAATCATAACATCGAGCTTAGAGTCTACTATTGATGAGAAGAGTAATGAATATACTATAGTAAGCAAAACAATAATAATAATAACAATAATCGAGTAGCCTATAATGTTATGACCAAAAAATTATCCTCGGTTTTTTTATTTCAATCCCCTGGTAATCCTGATGATAATTAATGTATTTGGCAAGACTAAAAATGTATATCTCGACTAAAGCGGGTTTGCATTTTCAATCATCAAAAGACGATCTTTCATTAAAGAACTTAATCGCACATCTCTTTTGAGTCAATAAGCATAATTATATTACCTAATAATGATAGACACCCACTAGAGATTAATCATCGTAGAAGATACCCATAATATGTGACAATATTATTATTAATATAACTATTAATGATTTGATACAATCACAGCAATAATAATTCTTACCAATCTTGTTCTATCAAACATTTGCAGTCTCATGGCTAAGGATATTAGCAAGGATGTTGGCAAGTAGGACACAGTGTATATAACAATAAACAAAATTTTAAGATTTGGCATTTGTTGACTACATATAAAATCAGATGATGTTTTAGAGAAGCAGATATTTTTAAGAAAGGCAGATATCTATGTTATAATATCATTAACGTTGAAAATAGTCTAAAAACAAAGTTGCGTGGTTATGATAATAAAAAAATAAAATAAAATCTTTTTTGATATAAATGCAGATAAGTACATGTCCTCAATGGTAGTGATGAATTTGCTAAAGACCATAGAAAGATCACGTTTGTTTGCTATCTATTACTTTAACAAATAAGCTAAAGTAAAAAACTTGGAAAACGATCTATGTTATCATTTTCCATTTTAGAATATTTTTACCTCCATTTTTATAGTGTATTGTTTGAAATAATAAGTAATTATAGAAAACAGGAAATGACGGTCATGTTTTAGATGATTTTAATTAATCTTTATCAGCTATATAGATTTCTTTGGTTCTTGAATAACTTCGGTTTTCGATAAAGGACCAATTTTTTCCACAAATAGTGCAATTGATGATCTTATTCTTTGAAGAATACTCAAGCTCATAGTGACTACAGCGTATTTGATATTCGCGTTTTAGATTTTCCATCTCTCGGAGATCATCAATATGTCTGACAGGATTTTCTGTCAATATAATACATGTATCTAAAGAATTTTACTCGCTTATCAATCTTTAAATTATGGAATAATAAGAGGGGTATCTCGGCGTAATATAGACAAACCATTATTTCTCCAATTGTTTTAGTCTCTGTTAATGACTAGCTGGCTGATACTGCTTATGGTTGATTTCTTATATACAGAATTTGTTAAAAGCATTATAGTGACATTAAGAAAAACATTGCCTGCATGGAATTTAGCCGACCACTATTAAGATTGATCTTTTATCTTTGCGTCTTCGATCTCTTCACATTGTTTTATCATTCTTATAACTTCTTGTTATTTCTATTCTATTATTTACGAAACAACCACGTTTTTATTACTATTGTTGATAGTCTGAAAGATATATGTATAGAGCTGCAAGATTTTACAGAGTAGGTACCCCTCTGATAGTTGAGGAAATGCCTGTACCTCAGATAAATGATAACGAAGCTTTAATCAAAGTCCGCGCTGCTGCTATGTGTCATAGCGATGTTCATGTTACTACAGGAGTACTTCCTGTGCAGGGTCCCGTTACGCTTGGACATGAAATCGCAGGCGATGTAGAAGAAGTTGGTGAAAATGTAAAAAATATCAAAAAAGGGGATAGAGGAGTTGTACATTTTTTAACTCCATGCGGCGAGTGTCATTTATGCCTTACAGGAAAATCAAGTGTTTGCAAAAATATCTATTCTAGCCCCATGTATGGATTCTCTGCAGATGGAGGCTATGCTGAATACATCAAGGTAGATGCTAAAAGAATAGTGCCGCTTCCTTCAAAGGTGCCTTATGAATTTGGAGCTAGCCTAGGTTGTGCAGGCGTTACAGCTATTCATGCGGTAAATTCTATTGGCAAAGTTAGTCTTGGTGATAGGGTTGCAGTATATGGTACAGGCGGAGTAGGAATGTATGTATTACAGCTTGCAAAGTTAAGTGGTGCAGAAATGACAATTGCCATCGGCAGGACCGAAGACAAACTACGGATGGCACAGGAGAACTTTGGAGTAGATGGGATAATAAATATTTCAACTGAAAAATTACGTGATGGTATAAAACGAATAACGTCTGGCAAAGGTGTTGATATCATATTTGATTGTGTAGTAAATAATGAGAGTATTGACAGCTCTTTAAAGATACTGGCTAATTCTGGCAAACTTGTGATAGTCGGAGTAAATAAAGATCCAGTATATTTCAATCCTATAACATTGACAATGAAAGAAGCATCAATTGCAAGTTCATTTGTAGGAACTAAATATGAATTACAAATGCTGGTAGACCTAGCAATGGTTGGAAAATTGAAAGGAGTTGTAAATACCAAATACAGGTTAGATCAAGTGAATGAAGCTTTAACAGCATTAAAGGAAGGAAAGATCCTTGGTAGAGCATATTTCGATCCTCATATGTTATAATGCAAAGTTATCTATTGAATATTTTGATAATGTACGTACGAATAACTGCTGTCTGGTAAATTGGATAACCTACAGAAAAAAGAAATTATAACAATTCAATTGAGATTTAAAAGAGATATGGTATTAACTAATAATTGATTGATCAGTATCATGGTCATTAAATTTCTTATTTTATAATTGAGAAAAAATTTGGTATTTTGTAAAATAAGTAACCTAACTTGTCTAGATAGAGTAATCTGTTATATTATATAAGGTTATAGATCAGATGGCAGATTATCTAGAATATTTGCTATTTCGCTCAAATTGGCAACCACATATGTAGGTTTCTCAAATTCATTCATTGGTTGTTGTAATTTGAAAAGCGAATTGGTAGTCCTGATAGTTTTCATTCCTAATTTGTTCGCTGGACCGATATCGGTGTCAAGTCTATCGCCGACCATGATACAATGCTCTGGACTCGTATTGGCAAGGTTCATAGCCAGACGAAATATTTCTAGATCAGGTTTTCTTACTTTAACTTCTGATGAAAGCACAATAACTTTAAAGAATCGGTTTATTTTGGACTCCTCCAATATCTTTAGAATGTCCACTGATTGATTAGCTATTATTCCAAGATCATATTGTATTAATAGAGAATTCATTGTTTGTTCGGCATCACCAAATAAACAAAAAAAATTTCTTCTTGCTTCTTTTAATTCAGGCTCTAACCTTTCCACAATAATCTTCCCATAACCGTGTTGGCATATTAATTTGCAAACTTCAATAATTAATTCTCTGACACTGCCATGACCTATCTTGCGATTTCTAATAACATTATCTCTTATTGTCTGATAATTTCTAAAATTAATTCTTGCTCCAAAACCATTGAGCATTTCAAAGAACCGCATGTCAAAGTAGTCGATAAAGCCCCACTCATTTATTAATGTCTGCCCTAGGTCAAAGAAAATAAATGGTCTTTTCATATTACCACATTTTTTTATGTTGATCAATACAAGGGTTTGTATTTGCGTTAATGACACTATTGCAATTGTTTATCACTGGCTAAATTGCTATTTTGGTATCTTATAACTAGGATGTCAATATAGTTAATAGCTATCAAAACAAAGAACCTAATAATTATGCATATTATTCTATTAGTAGTAACTCATACGCAATGAGATCTATTCCATAAAAATGAGATAATTGCTCAAGAAATTGAATTTCATAAATGTCTTTTTAGCAAAAGGTTATAATTTAACAAGATGAAGAGAAGATTGTTTAGTCATTGTTGGTGTAAAGAGTGTTGATAGAAAGTCTGGCGCTATTACCCTCTATTAATAAGAGTATTTTCTATACATAAAAAACTGTGACCAAAATAATTACAGAATTTTATATCTTCTAAAATTAATGACTATAATATTTCCCCCAGAAGAAATCGAATCAATGTATAGATTCGATATTTTAGACATCCACCTATAAGGTATTAGACTAAAAACGTAAAATAGTAGGTATAGTTGAGTACTTTAAAATGGTTTTTAGTCATGAATGTATTGATAGCTGAAGATGAGCATGACATCGCTCTCTTATATAAAATGGCGTTAGAAAGAAGAAATCACCAAGTTACAACAACTGAAAATGGCGAAAATTGTCTTAAAGCTTACCACGAAAAATGCCAGAATATAAGATTTGCAATACATGATATTGGACAAACGTTGCCATTTGATGTTGTCATCCTTGACCATAAAATGCCTAAGATTAATGGTATGCAGGTAGCAGAAGAAATTCTTGCAATGAATCCCCGTCAGCGAATAATATTTGCTTCTGCCTATGTTAAAGAAACTCTTACAGATTCTATAAGAACGTTAAAACAAGTTGTAGAGCTAATGCAAAAACCTTTTAATGTGAATACATTAATTGACACAGTAGAAGACAAAGAAATTTATTCTGAATTAAAACGATTGGATGTAGATTTAGATATCATTAAAGCTATTAATCCAACACATGAACAAATAATAGATTTGTTAAAACGATTAAGGACAGTACAAAAGGGTAGAACATTTTAGTTTAGGCTTTATTGATTGATGCATGATAATGATTAACGTCGCAGTAAATAACAACAACAAGTTCCATAAGTCATTCTCTTTGGTGTAATTTGATTTATAAAATTATTAATGTTTCATAAAGTACAGAATATATTAATGTATGGCGGTCCTGTTAAGTTAAGCAACAGATATGTCTAAAGCTTAATTTGATTAGTTAATATTTTGTATGTTTGAACGTGAAAGGACTAAACCTTATGTCATCCGAATGCATTGTACTTGTATTTCCTTGGTTTAAGCCTTAGAAGAACATCCAAAGCGTTAGAGCTATTTGTAGATAGGAGTCATGTTGCCATATGGTATTGGATACAGGAATTCCATCCAAAATATGTGTATCCAAATAAAAAGAAGAGTAGAATAACTGCATTCATCATAGATGAAAGTCAAATGCAAATTGGCTCTGACGAAGCATGGTTATGATGGGTAGCAACAGAACCAATACGTCATAGAATTCTTGGCGTTTATATTTCAAGGCATAGAAACATGTTAGTAGCGGAATCATTTCTTAGATCTCTTGTTAATCTATATGGTAAACATATAGTGTATTCAGATGGTGGTACTTGGTATCCAGAAGCATGTACTTCCTTAGGACTAAAGCATGGACTACATTCATCTTTCGAAAAAAGTATTGTTGAAAGAGTTATGAAATATGTAAAGGATAGAACTGAATACTTTGATGATTACTGCCCCCGTGTATGAAGAGATCAGACGGTAACCTGAATCATATATATCGTTCGTTTGTGTTATTCGTATTGTTATATAGTCTATCAAAACTATCGTCCAGTTCGATTAAGAATTTAATAGAAGGTGAAAAAGCCTAACTTAACAGGACCTGTATGGCATACACAATCAATTTATATTTAAAAGTATCATTGCCAATAGACATTTAGAAATAAGTCATCATTAAGATACTTATTAGCAGAATTTAGATGTGAATTCCCTTTTTTCATATCTTGAATTTTGATTTGATGGCATAACTCTATAAATCTCCGAAAGCTTTATGAATTCCAAGAGACAGTGATGATATAATTTTGGAGATATTGTTATGTTCAATAGAATAGGAGCAGTTATACTTCTGGTTTCGGATATGAAAAAATCTCTAAAGTTCTATAAAGATACCCTAGGAATGGAATTAAAGAAAGAATCTGAAGATTGGATTGAATTTGTAAAACATGGAACAACAGTACTTGCTTTACATCCTACAAAAAAAAGGAAGATGACAAAAACTAATAGCATGTTAATAGGCTTCAATGTTAGTAATCTAGAATCGGTCTGTAGCGAACTAGAAAAGAAAGAAGTAAA
The DNA here is from genome assembly GCA_035642715.1 of Nitrososphaeraceae archaeon. Taxonomy (GTDB): domain Archaea; phylum Thermoproteota; class Nitrososphaeria; order Nitrososphaerales; family Nitrososphaeraceae; genus JAJNBK01. The sequence continues at coordinate 41,736 of DASQRW010000161.1, forward strand.
GTTTTACAAAAAGTTGACCGAGCAACCATTTGGAAAACATGCTATTATAAAAGATCCTGATGGCCATTTAATTTCACTGACAGAGATAATTTCAAAAGAAGAAGAATATATGCAAATACCTTACTATCATGGCTTTGCACCAGCTTGATGATTATAATTGCCTTCAATAGGGACCTGCAGCATTAATAGTCAAATAATCTTACTATCTTTGAATTATATATTGTTTTCTCAAATCCTTGGTGATGGACTTTCTATTGCTAGCCACTTACGGATAATCTTGATTGAGATACTATAGTGTACTTCTTGGTCCTTTTAAGGGTAATTTATTATCATTTGTTGTTGTGATAAAGCCACACAAGTCAAAAAAATTTTTATGGATTACTTATAGATACTCAAGCTGGTTAGCCAACATTAAGATAGACCTATGCTTAAACTATAAATAAACTATTAGATTATTATTAGCGACAATAACTTCTAAAACACGGAAGCTTCTTGGCAGTTGTATATTTTATAGGCCAATCAATAGAATAATGTAATATTTTTTGGTTTATACTATGAGAAACATTCAATTCAAATCTCTCAGGCCTTGCAACCTGTCAAGTATGTATGTTCTTTGAAAATATGCTACTCCTCGAACAGTCTTCAGCTTCTTTTATAATCGAGCTGCTTCAGTGCTTTTAATTTATGTAAGAGAAATGTGAATCATTCTATCCTTGAATACAGCAGGGCAAAGATGCATTTCAGAGAAGCTACAACCAATAGTGCCAATTATAAGATATAATTTTAAGAATGTTCTGTTTGACATAAGGATATTGTGTTGTTGTGTTTTATAGTATACTACCATTTTTTACCTGCACTTTGTCGCATATAATAAAAAAGATACTGCTGAGCGTAGCCAGAATATTTCCCAAAGTATTTCCTAATAGATTCCGAAAATGTTATATATTGGTCATAGTTTATTTTTTTGTTCTTATTATTATTTTCCTTTTCTTTTCCATTGTGACTTATAAGCCAACTATAATGATGGGAAAGTGCTCTTGTAATCCAGATATCAATAGGAAAAGCCTCAAGCTTCTCTAGAGAGAATAATAGTATACAATCAGCAATTTTATTACCTATGCCATATACTTTCAATAATTCTTTTTTTGCATCGTCATAGCTAGCTTGTATTAGATATTTAACATCAAGGTTTCCTTGGATAATACTCTCGGCAAGCAATTTAATTGCTTTTGCTCTATATCCAAGTCCACAGGAACGCAAGTCTTCGATTGTTGCTCTGTTTAGATCAGCGGCAGTAGGAAACGTAAAAAATTCTTTTCCATCAACTCTTATTCTTCTACCAAATTTTCTCGAAAGACTGTTTAGCATTCTGCGAATCATTAGGATATTAGTATTGCTAGCACATACAAAAGAAAACATACACTGATAAGGATCCTGGCGCATCAGACGCAGCCCTGAAAATCTTCTTATTGCATCAGATAAAAGAGTATCATTTGGAAAACTAGATAAAATATATTTAATATCATCATCCAATCTGAAAACATGTTGTTCCCACCCTTTCATATCGGGAAAGGAGTAAAATTCGATCAATCTATCGTTTTTATTTATATTTTTATTTTGCTTAGGATTATCTGCTGCAAAGGTAGAAAATTTGAGTACATGTTCTCCATATATTCCATACCATGCATTATCAATTCTTTTCCACAAGAACATCTGTCCACTATTTATGCTGATCTCTAGATTGATGATTTCTTGGTTGAGGCATACAGAAGACAAAGGCTGTAACAACTACAGCTATCCTTATGAACTCCTTACTCATATTCTTTATTGAATTTTTTTAGTTTCTTCTTCTTCTATTTTTTTTAAATCATTCTTTAAAATATCAATAGTTTTTGGAATTTCATTTTTGGCGCATGAAAAGCAAACCTGTTGTAAGGATAAGGGATAGGTAAAATACTTTTCATTAAGAGCTATATCTCTTTTGCAAGATACACACTTTTTCATTTTATATGGATCAGTATTTTTTATGATCAATGAGCTATAAACAAATTAGAAATCATCTAATTTATAGGTATGACACTCCCTGCTAACATTATTTTAACTTGATTTTATTTTGGCAAGGGCTTGGGAATATCAAACTCGATTAAAATTAAAAGAGAATATTGTATACATTGACTATACAGTTTACTATAAATAATAGATAAAGTTGATTCAATAAAAGGACATGATTACAATAAAATCGACAATCATAGAATAACAGAAATAAAAGATAAATAGATTAAGAATCAATTCCATATAGCAGGTAAAAATGACTGATCATCAACTATTTCTAATCCGAATTTTCATGAGTCGATACTAAATCTATAATATACAAATAATTCCTTTTACATATTAATTATAACTTGATTGTTGGGATTTGTTCTTCCAAGAAAATTCTTACAGCTAAGAATCAAAATTCTGGATGCAGATATAACCCTATATTCACTCTATAAGCTAGTAAAGGTTAATTAGTATTATTTTCAAATGGGAGTAAATTAAAAAAATAATGCTGTGGTTGTCATTCAAAGTATTATATATCTGTTTTTGGTAAAGGTAGATTGGAAGTATTATGAAGCCTAATAATTTTGCAATGAGAGACTGGCATTTGGAGCATGTCGAAAAAGTCATAATTCGTTATATAACAGGTATATCTCCTGATGCCTCGTCATTTGAAAAACGTAATTTCAAGAAATATAGTACCATTTCAAACTGTACTAAACAGATTGAATATGATATAAAACATGGCGTAACGACCGATGAGGTTTTGGCAGTAATGCAAAAAGTTAGATATGACAAATCTTTCTCGCAGCTGCGTGCAAATCCAGAGACAATACCAAGACTTGACGAGCTAGAAAGGCAAGTTTGCGCTCCAAAAAAAGTAACGTCTTGGTAATACATCGTTAGTATTTCCTATACTGTTATTAATAATTTTCTTCTTTTACATAGTAGTCTTCTATTAGATGTTGTGTCTCTATGTTAAGAGATATAACTTTGTTCGGACGTTTATTATAAATCTCGTTATATTTATTATTGGTAAAATTTGTCAAGAAAGCATTGACTTATCTCTATATTGTAAAGATTTCATCTTGTTAAGATTAGCGCAATATTCTACTGCCTCGATCTATCCTTCTTCATCCTCTGCGGCAGCGGCCTCGGTGACAACGAAATCTGCAGAGGCAACATCAGTTATACCTCGCCCATCGATGACAGTCAAGCGAAATGTTAATGTCGTGTCTCCGTCTATCTCATCACATGCCGGAACTGCAAATGTACTAATGAGTGCTCCAGAACCTATTATATCAACATCAGGTTCCCCTCCTGTCTGTTCCCATCTTGCTGTTATAGGAACCATAGGGCTGACGGTACCTTCCAAAGTAACAGTGCCACCATCATCACATGCAGCACTGCTTGGCGTGGCTACAGCTGTAGCGATATTAATTGGAGTAGCTTGAGCGGTTAAATTTTGTTCACCAGGAGATGGTTGAGGAACGCTCGCATTACTACTTATTTGCCCCCCACCACCGGTCGCAGCAACATTCTCACCTATGTTCGCACCTCCACCTATGTTCGCACCTCCACCTATGTTCGCACCATCAGCTATTCTTGTGTTCTCAGCTATGCTCGCACCCTGAGCTATGCTCGCACCTCCGCCTATGATCGCACCCTGAGCTATTCTTGTGTTCTCACCTATGCTCGCACCTCCACCTACGTTGACACCATCAGCTATGTTTGCACCTCCACCTATGCTCGCACCTGCACCTATGCTCGCACGTACACCTATGTTCGCACCTCGACCTATTTTCGCATTCTCAGCTATGCTCGCGCCCTGAGATACTCTTGTGTTATCAGCTATGCTCGCACTCTGAGCTATTCTTGTGTTCTCAGCTATGCTCGCGTTATTACCTACAGTCACACTACTGCCCAGAGTTGTATTATCACCTATAGTTACACTACTGCCCATGGTCGTATTATTACCCACAGTTACACTACTGCCCATGGTCGTATTATTACCCACAGTAACGCCACTTGCAAGTTGTTGCGCTTCGGCTAATAACAAACCAACTTTATTCCCCGTTGTATTAATCATATCAGTTATTGTTATTGCAAGTGCAAAAACGGCCATAAATCCCACACTTATCAGCAGAGTATTTCTATTCATTTTGTTAGTATATTCAAAGATGTCTATCTAATATACCTTGTTGCTTATATGCCTCTTTCTGTTATAAATTCAATATAGTCAGCAGCAAAATCCTTGAATTTGGTAGTGATATGGCTCCATAATTGATGTTGGAGTATTGACAATCCTTCGTGGCAATAACTTCGTTTAATGCACACTACGGACATAGTTGTATGCATATGATCATTCTTCTGATTAATCAATAGATGCTACACGTTTAAGTTATTACTGGTACGAATTTAAGTCGAGTAGCAATAAATGGAAATTCGTTGATCTATGCACAAATTTTGAAATAGGTTTGTCAGGATTGGGGCACTGAATAAATTATCTGATGAGAAACGGATTAAAACTATTTATTAATTAGTGACATACAAACACCAACTTATATCCTGTTAGATGATACTTGTATTGCTTATTTGATAGCGACTGTAACAGTTTAGATTATGATGATGCAGATGATATTCTCGATTCGTATAAACAACCCAGGTAGATATGGCAACTGTTAAAACCACGGACCAACCATGATCTTTGTATAATAAGAACTGTAACGGTGAAATTGACTGGCAGGACTGTAACTTCGGTTCTGTCTATATTTCTATCTCCAGATATAAAAGAAAAATATCTTTAACCTGTTATCAACATCATGTTGTCTCTATCACATGTTACTTTCTTGCATGATAGTAATTATTATTAATATCACCAAAAAACATTCGGTTCTATCTTTGATCTGCTACATATACTTCTACATGATGATATTCTTGCGAATCTGCTTCATAGATAATACTATACTTATTCCTTAACCATTTACATTCATATCATTATAATCATAACAAGTAATAATCTGACCATTTATTTATCTTCAAAGTTTCATCAACAAATATATTTTCTTGATTTTTCATCTTACTACTACTGCAAAAATCTATCTATTAGTCCCGAATATTTTTTCATCATTTCCAAATAACGCTGTATGCGTGTTTTTTTCATTTTGTAATTGGTTCGTGACTTTTACATGTGAATTTAAATTCTAGATGTAAAATACAACAAGTAAAGACCATGTGAGATTATGGCGTGTGGAGTATGCCCTAATAATGCATTTCAGAATATACAAGAAACTATTAGGACACAGCTTTGTGTTATGCAACACTATTTGGAAATACACTTAAGTTAACGGAGCCTAAGCCAGGTAGAGAGCATATATATATATATATATATATTATTAACTTGGTATTAACAAGTTTTGATACACATCTCAACAATTTCGATACTTCTTAATTCAAGAATAGTCACAATAGCCTTTTGAATATCGCGTTTTGATATAAAGTCAAAATCCCATGCATCTATAAATCCTTGATATTCTTGTTCTAGTGTCTTGGCTGTGTCTTGGAATACAACCATCTTCTCAGGAGTATCCGGTGCCTGGTAACCTTTCGCGACCATAATCGGACATCTTTTGTCTCCAGCTAATGGAATATACCAAGCATTTTTTGCAAATTCGTATCGACCAGTAATAACAGCATCATACATACGCATTAATTCATCATTTGATAATTTTTGCATATCCGAAAACCAGGGTTCATTCTCAAATTTTACTACAGGTGATACGTAGTTATTCTTTCTGCTTTTTATACCACTATTTCTAAATATCACTACATTATAGTCATAGTCAATCAGATAAAAATACCTTTTCTCCTGTTTAAACATGCTTGACGTCTGAATTAATATCAATAAAAGACACTTGCATTATGTTATCAATATCTTACAACGTAAATTATAAATGAATCTCTACCGCTTGTTCTTGTTAAAGCATTTATTGCCTTGTCTAAATTTAGTTACTTTTTAGTTACATGCTCAGTTAATGGGATTACTATACGATCTTATTTTGCTGATTATTAGATTCTAGTAATATGGTTTATCTCTAGTTATTATTAGTCTCCCTACTAGAATATTGTTCTCTTAAATTCATAAGAATAGTATTAAAATTGACTAGCGCAAATGTAAGTGAAACAAATATCTTGCCTTTTTTAATGATATTTTGACCTATCTAAAAATAGAGACGAAAGAGATAAATTGAAAGTAAATTCTTTTGTATCAATGAATAAAAGACACTCTGCAAATTACGCAATTTTCTCTGGAATTGCGTTTTTATCATTACTGGCACCATTTTTAATTGATGTCAACAGCCAATTTATACAGCAAGCATTAGGACAAGATACTGCTACAACAAATACAACCACTACAGCAATTAATCAAACTGATAGGACATTAATGCCATTTATAATCAATGTTACACGTAACACTAATGCAACAGGCACAGCAGCAGAATACATCGTAAATATAACAACCTCTGGCATGACTAATACATCTGGAATGTCAGACAATCAAACTGGTCTTGAGATAACACCATTTCTGGTAGACGTACTTCGTAACACTAATGCAACAAGCATAGCAGCAGAATACATCGTAAATATAACAACTGGCGCTAATGATACAACTACACAATAATATATCACAATCTTTTTTTCCTAAAACAAAATTATGATATTAGTTAGAATAATATTTCTTATACTTTATCTACTATTAATACATAATGAAGGCGATTTTTATATATCCCGTAGTGATTAGTAATCAATATTATCGAAATAATAATGTTATCTGATTATAGTATAAAGCAGTAAATATATTATGTTGTTTTGACGATTGTGTATCTTGTTTTTAATATTTTAGTATAGATATCTTTATAATTAGTTAATTCATAATGTGGAGATATTTTATCAAATCTACAAAGAACAAAGAAAACACTAAAAGTGAAATATTTACTTACATTAGACAGCATTTGTTTTGAACATCAAAATCATTTTCTTAGTAATTCGATAGTAGACTATAGATAAAACATTTATTGCATAATTGCGTCAATGTACTATATATCAATCTGATTTGTAAGTAATGCCAAACTGCTGATGATATTGTATTATACAATTTTACAATCTATAAGTACATATTAATTTAAAAAATGGATCAGAAGTTATATGAAGAGATATTCGTGATTAATTGATGTTAATATATAACCATAATTATAAATGTGATGTTAGATATTCTTCTCGATAAAATCAATAATGATCCACGAACGCTGCAGCACGATCTATAACTGCAACAACAATTGGCCTAGATGATAACAATCAGTTCTACCTGTGGGGCATATAAAAGCATAAGAGTTCGTGGCTGCCATATGTAAAAAAAACAGCTACAATACAGGTAACTTTAACATCTATTGCAATATATTTAACTTACATTTATAGTTCCTAATTAACATATATTGTGTGGAATTGGTCTAAATCAGAATAATCAATAAATTAGAGCCAGTGTTGGATTTTTAGAAAATTATCAATTGGCTCTTTTTTAAGCAATTTAATAAGAGCCAGCGCCTGAGGAATTGATAGCACAGGTTTCTTGAAATAGTTATCGATAGATATCCTCGGACAGGCAACTTGTACAAATGTATCGATACCCTTGAAAATTTGTATACGATCTTCGGTAATATCTGTCAATGCAATTAGTTGCACCTTCTTTCCTAACTGTTCAAAAGATTTCTTTAATTCAAGTGCCTTTATATGTGCAAATTGTCCTTCTTTTAATCCAATTATAATTCCTATTATTTCTGCATCCAATGCTTTATAGATCGATAAGATGGCTTTCTTTTGTAGCTGTTCAGCAATTCTAGTAACTTCAGAATATTCTTCGAAGTATGGATCCAGCATATATGTTGGTTTTTCTGTGGATATTGCAATGCTCGCTGAATGAAATGCGCTTTGACCTAAGAAAATATAAGCGTCAACTTGGTTTTGGACATTATATACTGGATAGAATTCGCAGCCAAAAACTTGTGCATCATTGAGCTGTCCTTTTCCTCTACCGATAATTACCTGGTAACCAAATTCTTCAAAGATCTCTCTGACACGTGTGATTTGATTAAGGTGCTGGCTATCAGTTACTAAAGATATTGAATTGTAGTTTTTACTTTTAAGTTCTAATGCACATTTTCTTGCTATTTTATCGAAAATGATATCGTCAAATGCATCGATCATTACTACTTTCTCATCAAATGTTTCCATCGATATAGTATGGCCAATATTGAACAAAATTTCAGCTCCTAACATATCTGCTGCATGCGTATTCAGATCGCATGAACCCCAACATGTATCGCCAATAACATAGGCGGGAATACCAAATTTTTCTGTGATACTACTTGCGCTGTTTTGAATTTTCGGTATAAGAGCATCTGGCCCATTGAGTGCTACAGAACGAGGCTTTCGTTCATTAATTATTTCGAATATTCTTTTTTCATCTATTATCATCATGTCTAGTTAGCCACCTTAAGAGAGCATAATTTGCGAATTGTCAATATCGCTATTTCATATACAATACAATAAATCCAATCTCTTTCCCTTGTAGATGTTACTTTTTTATCTATTTGCACTGATAAGTTTTCTCAACCAATCAGAAATATAAATTAAATTTAAATTATACGAAATACGGGAATTTAATTATATCTTTTTATATACCATAATAATTATTAAGTTTATAAGTTATAAGTTGTTCACATAATTCTCTTTTTTCTAAAAATATTATTTGTCTAAATACATTTTAGACATATAAGAAAAGAAAGAACGAGTTATGAACCTCAATATATATATTAATCTAAAATAGAAACAATATTTATTCTTACTATACATTGTTATAAAGATTAGTAGCCAGATTCATAGATGATATTTTGAGTATGATCACAAATATAGATCAATTTTTAATATCAATAGAATAGGTATTACTAAGAATCTCTGGCGCTTTATTATCACCCATGTTTTTGAATCGAACAGATATTTTTTCACTATTGGCATCAACTAAGATTTGGAATCTGCTAAACCCTTTGGCGGTTTGAAAAACGTGCTCAAATTTAATAGGGACGGAATTATTTCTTAAGGATTCAGGAATCTGTGGTTCAAAATGGATTTTATTCTCAATCATATTCATTTTCATCCCTAACATCATCTCACGCAAGGCATAAGTATACATTCCGACCGACCAAGCCTGAAGTATACAAGAATTAAATGGTTCAGGTCTATCGCCTCTATATGTTTCGGCAAACATGCCATTTTCAGACAGGATCCGTTCCGCCATTGATTCTATGTAATAAAGTGCCTGTTCTTTCCTTCTGAATTTAATTTCACTTATAGCGGCCCATCCTGTAACTAGAGGCCAAACAGCACCATCATGATAAAGGCTCGGATGATATTTAGGATCTAATGCGCTTAATGTTCTGACGCCCCAAGCTGTTGTAATATCATCTTTTTCAATCCTTGTGAGAACATATTCAGCTTTGGCTCTATCTTGAACTGCATCCGTCATCAAAAGTACCAACGCATTGGGTCGAATACTCGGATCCTTTGAGCCATCCTTTCTTATTGTATCATGATAAAATTTGGTAGTGGCATTCCAATATTCTAAATCAATTTTATCCCGTAGTTGTTCGGCTGACTTTTGCCATTTTTCCCTATTATAATTATCTCCTACGATCCTCGCTAGATCACTTCCTATTTTCAAACTTTCGTAAAACAGAGCTTGAATATCATTAGCACTTTTCCTTCTATCGATATGATCCATCCATGTAGAATCTTGTATAGGTAATTTTTCAGCAACTCCTGTAAATCCATGCTCTACTAATCCATCACCATCAGAATCTTTCAAAAATCCCCAATTTACAAGATCGGTAATGGATTCCCATCGCTTTTCCAGGTAGCCAATATCACCAGTAGCTAATACATATTCGTGTATTGCCCATGGAAAAAGAAAAGTAGAATCAGCCGACCCATAAGTTGTATTGTGTAAAAAAGCCTGCCCACTTATTATCATAGGCAACTCACCTTTCTTTGCAAGTGATGAGGTTTTTTTAGCTTGGTAATGTAGAAAATTTTCAATTATTGAATAGACAAAATAATAATCCTCCATAGACAAATAACCTCTTAGCGCCCAACCAGTATCTCTCGCCCAATAATTAGGGAACCTTGGTAGTCCCGCACAAATTCCCGCTCCAAGTTCATTGTATTCTGCTTTTAAATATTCCATGCTCACCTTTGCTTTGTCTAAAGCTTTGAGTAGTTTTGCAACAGTTGGATTTTGTTTTGAAGTTGATTCCGCATATAACGTAGAAGAGAAGACAGTTATGAAGTGCTCCCGGGTATCTTCTAAAAGTTGCCTGTAATTATCTCTTATAAACCTGTATTCTTTTATACAATCTTTAGAATTGCTAAAACTGCCAGCGCCGACAAGAGAAATCTCACAACTCTTTCCTGCTTCAATTTCAAGGTCATAAGATAGCTCGAGGTCATTATCAAAAGAATCCATTAGAATTTTAGAAGGCCTCAAATCTCTCGGTGCAACTCCAATTGTCCCATAGTAATGAGCAACACCTTTTTTGGCACTTGTTTGTATTTGCAGGCAATTATCGGTCGTAAGCAACTTTGAATAATTACTTTGAGAAATAGCAGCAAGACCATAACTGGTGATATTGCCATCAATAAGAAAATGAACTCGAATCTTTCGTTTGGTTTTTTGAATTTTCTTCTTTAAACCCATTTTTGAAAAATCACTATGTTTATCTAAGAGATCAAGTTCTAAGCGCATAACAAATCCTCTGTTTTCTACAGGTACGAATAATGTCCTTTTTACTTGCAATCCTGCTACTTCATGCCTAGTACAGAGAAACCCTTTCTCATGTCTTGAAGACACAACAAAATTTGGAAGCCGCTTACGTATACCATCATCCATAGAAATTTCAACTATAATCCGGCCAAAAGCTCGTGCAGGAGGCACATATAATCCTCCATTATCATATTTAGCACCCATCCATGTCCAATTAGCAGAAAGTGATCCGTTAGATGAACAAACTATATATGCCTTTTTTCCAGATAATATTAATGGGTTCGTAAAGTTCTTAAAGATGGTATCTTCGTTTGTTGTAACAGATTCTTGATCATCAACTAGATTAGAAGAGAGAAAGATCCTTTCTCTCCGTTCTCCTGCATAATCGGTGAAGGTAAAGGGAATAATTATCTGCTCGAAGCCTTCAAGTTTACTCAAAATTACAATTTTGTGTTTCTTTTTTTCTTTTAATCCATCTTCTTTTATTATTAAGAATCTTGCACTCTGGAAAGGCTTAAATGGAATAGGTCTATATTCAGAAAGCGCTGAGGCATTTACGACATCCTCTGAGGTTGCAATAAAAATCGATTTCTTTGGGATGGGAATCTCATTTACATAGATATCAAGCGATACAATATTTCCGCCTAAAGGCACTGGCGGATTTAGCAAAGAGAAAATAAATCCCTGGTGTTTATTCTCACCCTCGACTATCATCATATTTTTTAAACTTCCCTCAATATAGGAGAGTACAGTATGTGTTTTATCTAATGTCCTTACCATCCCACTACACCTAACTAGCGTATCATCAGCAGATGAACAAATAACCCTCTTAAATTTTAAACTATAAAATACTTTATAAGACTGTCAATATGAAGTAGACCATATTCTCCAATAAAACTAGATGTTGATATATGCAGTAGTGACAAAAATTATATATGTTAGCAATCAGTAACAATTGCTAATTTAATATCGAAAACTGTGAAGAGTAAATAAAAAATTGACATCTATTGGTAAAGTCTTGGTTGGAGATAACTATCCAGTTAGGGTGATGGGAATAATTAATACTAGTCCAGAATCATTTTACAAAGAATCCATTAAAACTAGCACCAAAGAAATTGTTGAAACAGCTATAGAGATGCAGAATAGTGGAGCCGATATGATAGATATAGGTTCAATGTCTACAGCGCCTTACCTTCAAACTATCATTTCTATTGAAGAAGAAATCAAAAGAATGAAACAAGCAATAGACATAGTAAGGAAAAGTTGCAACTTACCAATTTCAATTGATACGCCAAGATCAAGTGTGGCTAAGGAGGCTATCGCCTTTGGTGCTAACGCTATCAACGATATTACTGGGTTAAAGTATGACAAAGAGATGGCAGATATTGTATCAAAATCAAATCTTCCAGTCATCGTAGGTGCATATAATAGGAATAAATCGTTACCAAAGGCCAGCTTGGACAAAATCTCTGGTACGATAAAACTTCTAAAGGAGAGCATCACGATTGCAAAAAGTGCAGGTATTAGTAACGACAATATAATCATAGATCCATCTATTGGATTTTTCCGAGTTGATGGTAAAAATCCATTCTTTACAGAAATGAAAGATGTACCTTGGTATAGTCGAGATATTGAAGTGATTTCAAAGCTAAATGATATAAAGAAACTCTCAAAACCGATTTGTATTTCAGTTTCGAGAAAATCATATATAGGTAAATTATTTAAACTGGATACGAAAGACCGCTTAATTCCATCACTCGTATGCGAAGTAATGTCTACCTTGAATGGTGCAAATTTAATTAGAACACACAATGTAAGGGAGACAGTGCAGGCACTTACAATGTTAAGGTTACTTCATTAATAATCTGAAGATTATTATAAATGGTTATTTTAGCTCCTTCTAAATCTTATTTAGGTTATCCACACATTCTTTCTCATCTGACCATATGACTATTTTCCTAGCTTACAGCTTCATAATAAATAGTCAGATATTACTGATTTTGTAATTATAATAAGCATTAGTAATGAGTTTATAAACTCATAATATGAATATAACAATAAAAGCTAATTTTTTAAATAAGTAAACGCTTATAATCCGACAAGGCGGCTAGAGAGTAAGGGAATATTGGATATTAAAGAAGGTCTCACGTTTGATGATGTATTACTTGTCCCTAAACGCTCGCCAGTAATTTCCAGAACTCAGACAGATTTGAAAACAAAACTGTCTAGAAATATTACCATAAATATTCCGCTTGTCAGTGCAAATATGGATACAATTACAGAATCTGGAATGGCAATAGCTTTAGCCAGAGAGGGTGGAATCGGGATTATTCATAGGTTTATGACTATTGGAGACCAAGTAGATGAAGTTTTAAGAGTAAAACGTTCTGAATCGGTTATGATTGAGCAACCATATACTATCAAAGAGGATATGAAAGTATATGATGCAAAGAAGATGATGCGAGAATACGGCGTATCAGGTTTGCTTGTAGAAACCGAAGATAGGATACTTGACGGCATTATTACAAATAGAGACATTATATTTGAAAAGAACATGGAACGCAAAGTTGCAGAACTGATGACTAAGAATGTTATTACTGCAAAATATGGAACTACAATGGAGCAAGCAAAAGAAATTCTTCACAAACACAGAATTGAAAAATTACCAGTAGTTGATGATAAAAAACGAATTGTAGGTCTTATTACAAGTAAAGACATTATGAAAATGGATCAGTATCCGTCTGCTTCTAAAGACAAAAAAGGCAGACTACTTGTTGGAGCCGCAGTCGGAGTAAAAGGTGACTTTTTGGAAAGAACGGAAGCACTCTTAGATGCAGGAGCCGATACAATAATAGTTGATATTGCTCACGGTCATAGCGATAATGCTATCAACACAGTAAATATGATCAAAAAAGCATTTCCAAATTGCGAACTCATCGCTGGAAACGTTGCTACCGGTGAAGGTGCCAGGGATTTAATTACAGCTGGAGTTGATGCAGTGAAAGTGGGTGTAGGTTCTGGCTCCATTTGTATTACAAGAGTAATTACAGGGTCAGGTGTTCCGCAATTAACAGCAGTCACGGAAAGCGTTAAAGTGTCAAGAGAATATGATATTCCAATAATTTCTGATGGTGGCATCAGAACGTCAGGAGACACAACAAAAGCATTAGCAGCTGGGGCATCTTCTGTAATGGTTGGCAGCATGTTTGGAGGAACTGATGAGAGTCCTGGAAAAACCCTTGTCAAGAACGGAAAAAAATTCAAAATGTATAGGGGGATGGCCTCATTCTATGCATCACTTGGTAGAAAGTATAGGGAAGAAGGTTTGCAGGTTGTAGATTCTGATGATTTAAATGACTATGTCCCAGAAGGAGTCGAAGCAATGGTACCCTATAAAGGCAGTGTAGTTGAGATTATACGGCAACTCGTAGGTGGCTTACGGTCTGGCTTAAGCTACTGCGGCGCAAAAACAATTTCAGAAATGCAGAATAATGCAGAATTTATAAAAATTACACCTGCTGGGTATATTGAAAGTCAGCCTCACGATGTGAACTTAATGTAGACTAGAATACTATGCTACCTATTAACTGACATATTTTTATAAATAATACTCTACGTTAGCTTGTGATTATGATAAAATCAACTACTGCTAATATATTTATCATTCATTAAATCCTCATGGTCATCGTAAATTTATGTTAGGTTATATCATTGTTCTTTTCTTTTATACGAGCTGATCAGCTAGTCTTTGTAGATCAGGTGATAGTTATGATGGTAAAGACGTTAAAGAACTACAGCAGATATAATTCTGTTTACCAATTCTTTTATTAGCATATTGTAAAGCTTGTCATCTTCTAATATCATCGTCTTGGGAGTCTTAGATAATAATCTGTCTACCCGTCGTGATCAGACATTGAAGGGATATAACAGTTGTATTGGTAGCCATAAGTATTGTTGTTGTTGAGCTAGATTATAACTAGAAATTCATGTTTATTAGGGGCTTATTCTTAATGTTTCAATTATTGATGCAAGCGCGAATTGTAATAGTTCTTTACTACCCTTTAAAATATTGATTACCTTTTCTTCAACTGTTTATGGATTATAGATCCTGTTCACGAAATGGCATTCTAATCTCCTTAAATATCTGACAGAAGTTTTCCCCTTATTATAAAGGTCTAGCACAATATTTTGTTTTTCATATTTAGCTTATATCAAATATTTTTCATAAGGTATAGAATAATCAAACTTTTAAAAATTGTTATCATTGCTCCCATTTTGTGAACCTGACATCATTTTGTCACCAACCACTCATTTGCAATGAATTGCCTACTCTTATAAGAGACTGATCTAATGATTAGTGAAGACTTTAGTTCTACATCATTCAATATCTGCAAAATTTTAGTGCTCATATACTACATTTCTTCGTGATTGTTTTTAACTGCGTTGCATTTCCTATTCCTAGAAAAACAACTTCCTATGCTTATCTAATTTATTGAAATATAGTTAGCTTTATGTACTTTATGTACTTTATATACTATAAGCATAACAAGTCCATTAATCCCTATAACAAATGACTAATGTCAACAAATTAAATGTTAGAAGCGTCTATGCATGGCCAATTGGACCAAATGGTTTTGAAGGAGTGTTTATTATATGCCCTAATGATGAAAACATTATCGA
Source organism: Nitrososphaeraceae archaeon (assembly GCA_035642715.1). Lineage (GTDB taxonomy): Archaea > Thermoproteota > Nitrososphaeria > Nitrososphaerales > Nitrososphaeraceae > JAJNBK01. The sequence goes on from DASQRW010000161.1 coordinate 57,325, forward strand.
ATTGACCGACAATATGAAAAGACATCAAAAATATGACGAATTTGTATTCATAACTGAAGAAAGAAAAATCTCAAAGGCGAGAGATTTGTATATTGTAGAACACAGCGATTATCATAAACTCAATGCCAATACCAATAATAATGAATATATATATTATACAAGATTTAGATTTAGATGTAAAAAATTTTCATAATAAATTCAAATTCTTCTATATCATCTACTTTGCCTATATCTTTATCATTGCTTGTAATTACGGGTTTTGCAATTATTTAATTTCATTAGATAATTTCTTATCTTATTAATCACCAATTGAATATTTATAATCTCACATGCTCAAATAATGTAGAATGTCATATAAATCATCAAAACTTATAATATTCTACTCTCTTTTGGGTGCAGGATTTGTATTCATTATTGTCGGAATTATAATTGTATATTCATATTCAAAACCTGCGGAAGTACCATTACATGGAATTCTAAATGCCGGAATGACAGACATTTTGACTCCGAATATGAATATGGGTGGAATGGCGAATATTATCATTAAAGGATCAATTTTCAATGTTACTATTACAGATCCAGTCCAACATATCATAAAATCTGAAACAAGAAGAACTTCCAATTTTAAATACAATTTTACAGCAGAAAGAGAAGGAGAACATAAAATCGAGATCAATAATATAGGTACTTCAGATTTATATATAGAAGGTCACGCTCAGAATAAGCTTAATGTAATAGCACTAAGTGGACCCCTGATGTTAATAATAACGGGTATAATTATAATAGGATTGGCCATTCGATTTAAAAAACAATAGTTTAATGAAATTCTGCTTTTTTATAAGATCCCAGAATTTTGAAAAATGCAGTTTTGTTTTTTATAGATTGCAACGCTTTCTTAATAGTTTCATCTTCACAATGACCTTCAAAATCAACATAAAAATTATATTCCCAAGGGGTTTCCTTAGTAGGACGTGATTCTATTCTAGTAAGGTTTATCTCCCGACTTGAAAACTCTTTCAGAATACCAAAGAGTGCGCCTGGTAAATGCTTGACAGAAAATATAATAGAAGTCCTATCATGACCAGTAGGTTCTGTTTTTGTTTTTGAGAGCACCAAAAATCTTGTGAAATTATTTTTTCTATCCTCTATTCCTTCTTCCAAAACAGCCATATCATATATTTCTGCTGCTCTTCTACTAGCTATTGCAGCTGCATTCATGATTATTTTTTCTTTGATCATCTTTACTGCACCAGCAGTATCATATGTGGGAACAGACTCAAGTCTTTTTAATTGAAGATAATTTCTGCACTGTGCAATAGCTTGAGGATGCGAATATACAGCTACTAATTCATCTAAGGTTGTGCCCTTATTTACAATAAGACAATGTCTAACTCTCTGATAAATCTCACCGGTTACCGTAGTTTTTGTTTGTAATAATAAATCATAAGTTTCGTTTATGCTTCCCTCGATA
>DASQRW010000162.1:0-4044 GCA_035642715.1 Nitrososphaeraceae archaeon
AGAAGAAAAAGAGAATGCTATATCAAAATTCTCAGAAGGAAATTCAAGTTTAGTCCCGTTCATTCTTAATACTGTTAAGGCATCTTCATTATATGGGAAAGGTGCATACTTCTTTGGGTTTTCAGGAAAATCTGATGGGGCATAATTTTTCCAGTCTTTTGCATCGTAAAGATCAGTCGCATACACATGATTGATATTATATGCTAGAAAAAATAGAATTTCTTCTCGTCCCGCGCCGACACCTATTGCTGTACTTTTTTTAGTTAATTTGTCAAACCTACGCATGGCTACTATACCAAGAGCCCACTCCCAATCCTTTCTATGAATAAATCCCGGTTTGCGTATATTTACTATACCTGTATTCATTTCCCAATCCTTTCTGTGAATATAGTCTGATAAACTTGCCTTTTGTAATTCAGAAATTATATTCTTGATTTCATTTATCTTCCAATCTTCAATATAACACAGTCTGTTTAACTTTGGTTCATCATTTGGATTTAGATGATAAGATGATGTTCTTTTCAAATGTGTTATAAATCTAAGTGCTTCATTTTCAGCTTGTCTTTCAGCTTGCATTTCATCTAATCTCCTGACCTTAGCTCGTATCTCTTCTGCATTCTTAAACTGGATAATATCTTTTATTATTGATGGGTGGCGTCTCACAGAGTCAAATTTTGTTTTTAAAGTCAAATATTCAGATTAAGAATTTGAGATTATATTTAAGCTTATACTCAGTAGTATTGACATAGTTCATGGGTTTTAAAGATCAGAAGATATAAGCCTATGGTTGATTCATATTAAAAATCAAAATAATATGGATCTAGTAAGGCAACTTAATGAACAACCATAAAAGCAAAAGAAAATGTGATGGATCTTACTTATAATGGATGCATGATTACAGAATAGCCGACTATTCAGCAAATAAACGATGACACATTCTTTTAGAGTCATAAACTTATTAATGATCATCATATAATCAATCTTCGCTGATTAGAATTAGATGATTATTATATTCTAGAGCAAGACTTTTTTGCTTTAGCTTGGAACGAATTTTATTTGCAAACGTTATCACCCTTTCCTCATCAATATCATTGGTATGGATTTCAGCACGGGTATACTTTACTGGTTCGAATTTTCCCTCAAAATATCCGTCAAATTCTATGAGAGACATTGCACCATACTGTGAAGCCATATCACGCACAATTTCCAAATAGCCTTCAACTCTAGGCAGATAAAATTTAATTGAATTAGATAATACTTTTACATTAACATTATCAGTTTTGCCTCTAGAATTATTCATTACTATTTATTGTACAACATTATCGAGCTCCTTTTATACTTACCATACATTGAGCCAATGCTCTACAAGTTAAGCTCTTTTAATTATTTCATAGTCATTTACACTTCAGCTAACACAATACTATCATTTGTCATTACAGTTAGCTTAATTTCCATATTATTATTGTCATTAATATCTATAATAATAATAGCCATTTGGCGCTAATCAATAGGATAATATGACAACACGAGTGATCATTCATAACACAGCGGTAAAAACGACAGTTCTACCTAGTTCTCATGATTAAATATAAAACTCGCTACAATAAAATCAAGTGAATCTCTTATCTGATTCTTTTGCTATTTAGCATTAGTTTAGAGACATATACAGGCGATAAAGTATTTACTAATTCTCACTATATTCTATCTTTATATCAACAAAAAATCATAAGTAACATAGTGAAAAAACATAGTGAAAACTTCATGTTCAAGCCAATTTGATTGTTAATTCTTCTCCATTGCCAATTGGTACCATCACAGATTCAATGTTAGGTTTATTTTTAATATAATTGGTGTAATCTATCATCATTGGCCTATACTCTTCTGGATATAATATATTGTCGGTAGCAATAATTCCTCCAACCCTTACCATTGGAAGAACCAAATCGAAATAATATCTTAAATTTTCTTTGTCTGCGTCAAAGAATACAAAGTCAAATAATCGGTCTTCATTTTTGAGATAATTTTCATTGTGATAATTTTTTGAAATCTCAGATAGGATATCGTCTGCTTGGCCTTCCTTTAAATCTATTAGGTCTTTAACTCCTGACTCATCAAAATTCTTATTAGCTCTTTCGATTTTCGAGTGATCCATTTCTATTGTAATAATGGTCTTTTCTTGTCTTGTATTACTCACTTCACCTATTTGCATTAATGCTTCTGCAAACCAAAGAGTAGAATAACCAGAAGATGTTCCTATTTCAAGAATTCTTTTTGCTCTCATGGCCTTAAGTGTTATATTAAAAAACATACCTGTGTCTAATGTAATTGCAAGCATCATCTCTGGTCTTGGTATCACTACCTCTCCTAATCGCTCACGTTTTGATTGTTCCTCTAATCTAGAGAGAACTTTCGAAATCTTAGTATTGAACACAGTTAAAAAAATATATAAAATTATTTAACCATTTATCATTATATTATTTATCTTTGCAAGAGAGATATCAATAGTGATGTAAGTTTTTAACACTATACATAAATATTGATATGATATAGAGATTCATTCTAAATATTATAAATATCTGTTTATGATTAATTATAATTATGCAATAATAGTAGGCAAATATCTTAAATAATAATAAAAGACTGATAATAAATGAAAAATATCTACTTATGATATAATAATGTATGTTTGAGAATTTACCATTCTATTCTTCCACTAGAGTGCGCAACACAAAGTATCGAACACCTAGAATAAATTGCCACCTCTTTATTGCCAACAAGATCTATGATAAAACAATAACAACATTGCATCTTCAGGCAATTAAAAAAAATTTAAGTAGAAAAATAGAGAAAAGAATCTTGATAGTAGATGATGAACCTGATGCGAATTTACTGTTCAAGATAGTTTTAGAAGAAAATGGATTCAAAGTCGATTCATTTACTGATCCTTTGTCGGCATTGGAGAATTTTAAAGAAGAAAATGATATGTATGACCTCTTAATACTTGATATGAAAATGCCACAAATGAATGGCTTTGATTTATATAAAAAAATAAGAAAAATAGATAAGAATATTAAGATTTGTTTTTTGACAGATGGTGAGATCAATTATAAGGTATTCGAAGAAGTATATTCTACAGTAGAGAAAAATAAATTTATTACCAAACCAATTGAAAATGATCAGTTAGTAAAAAAAGTAAACGAGTTATTAGATCAAACTAACAGTAAGGTAATATAAAGAACCTATTATACAGTATTGCATTAGTATCGAATAAAGTAAAATAACTTTAGCAAGCAGAGATATTAAGAATACAGTAAATGAACGTCCTCATAAATCTTCAAAGTTGTTACAGCCTTCACTATAAAATGTAGTTCAAAAGTAACTATTTCATAAGAGACACGAATACCAAGAGACATGAAAAGATAATTATATAAATGATATCGATTCAAAATGTTTGAGTTAAAAACAAGAGAACATGGGACAAAAACAGAATATAAATAGAAACTAATTATATCAAATATCAGCCAAAACAGAAAAAAATATTAAAATTCAATTTAATTCAGAGAAGAATAAACAAATTAGATTTATTGGAGATTCAAAAGTATCAGGTATAATGGAGTGACATGGTTTTCTATGGGGAGCTGCTACGGCATCCTACCAAGTAGGGGGAGGAATTACAAATAATGATTGGGACTTTTATACAAGATCAAAAGCGATTAAGAGTAGAATATCTACTTTAACAACACCCAGTATATTCTATAAAAATATTACTCATGTTACATTGCAGCCTGCTGGAGAGGCTGTTAAAGCTTGGGATCCTCAATACCATTTGAAAGATTTTGATATTGCTAAATCTTTGGGAATGAATACATTTAGAATTGGTTTAGAGTGGCGCGCATAGAGCCAAAAAAAATGTGTGGAATTATACAGATATCAATCACTATAAAGATATGATAAGAGCTGTGGGGGATAGAGGCCTAACACCTGTAGTTACGCTAAACCACCTGACGCTTCCGCTCTGGGTATTGACACCTCCTATTGAATTTA
>DASQRW010000163.1:0-2822 GCA_035642715.1 Nitrososphaeraceae archaeon
TACTATTCAAATGCTCTTAGTTAAACGTACAAGTATTACATGGATTGTAAAGCATATATAGACTAATAGCAGGTAAACAATTTCGTGCTATTCAAATCTCAGGACCTTTTTCTTCATGGAGCCCATAATCATTTGTTTGAACCTGAAGATGATTCTTCATCTGTCTTAAAAGATAGAATTGAATATTCTTTAGCTTTAGGAATTCTTGGTAAAGTAATTTCTCAAACTTATAGTCAAGAGAAAACTAAAAGAGATGTTTGAGTACAGACATAGAATAACCAGTCCGGATATTTATGCTCATAATGATTCTGCTGGAGTAGTAAAAATAGTAGTAATAATATAATTCCTATGACTCTACTCCTTACTGGCTCTACTGGATTTATTGGTTCATCTTTAGCATCCTTTTTCACGACCGGAGGATACAAAATAATACGTCTGCTCAGATCACAGTCTCGATTACAGTCTCAACAATTGGAAAATACGACTCAAAAATCTGTTCACTGGGATCCTATAACAGGATCTCTTAATTTACCATCAATAGAAGGAGTAGATGCAGTAGTTAATCTAGCAGGAGAAAATATCTATGGAAGATGGACAAAAGAAAAAAAGAATAGAATTTTATCGAGTACAAAGCACTAAATTTCTATGCAAATCTTTGGCTTCTCTTAAAAAACCACCTAAAGCGCTGGTATCAGCTTCTGCTACAGCATATTATGGTGATAGAGGAGAGGAGATTTTGTCAGAGGATAATAATAGTTCTCCAGCTGGCTCTCCTGATTTTCTATCTGAAGTTTGTTGTCAATGGGAAAATGCCACAGAAATAGCAAAACAAGCTGGGATCAGAGTAGTCAATATTAGAATAGGTGTAGTTTTGGGCGCTACAGGAGGTATGCTAGCAAAAATACTTCCACCTTTTAAGATGGGATTTGGTGGTAAGGTAGGAACTGGTAAACAATGGATAAGCTGGATTGGATTAGATGACCTTTTAGGAATTATATCATATATTATTAATAACGAATCGATTAAAGGTCCATTTGTTAAATAAAATTGAGTATTAAACGACGGTCATAGATGCCCATTTATTGGGCCAGTCGGTCCTGAATCGAAGAGCACAACTAAAGGATCACCATTTTTCCCGCTTTTTCAAGGTGCAGATGAGCTTCCATTATTTTGTCTAATCCTGTTGCATTAATTTCATACCAAACAGAATTATCCATTTCTCTGAACAATACCCAATTCCGGTATGGCTGCTTTAATGGATGAAGTGTTTTTCGTACTAATTTTGAATATTCAAAAACAAGAAAATGCTAAAGAATACTCAAAGATATTATTTGGTTATGAAGGTGAATCCTGCTTGCTCTTTATAATTCTTCTTTGACCTTGTACCTTTTCCATGCACAATATTATAACATCTGCCGCTACCTCTATAGTATATATCTTAATGAACCAATTTTAATTTATCCTATTAAACTTTCTCTTTGATTACTAATATTGCCGCTTACAAATCTTCTTTTGTAGTTCAAAGAATTCTGTCTTTTCTATCATAAGCTTCCCTTGCAACATTTATTGCTCCTTTTCTTAATAGCATAGCTCTATATACTATTTGTTTGGCCATTTCAGTAGCTATTTTTCTAGGATTTTGTACTTCATGATATTCGCTTTTATCCTTCTGTACGATAGCCTCTGCAAGCACTTGTTTTATATTCTTAGTTATTTTGTAACTTATAAGATCAAATGCTTCCTTTTCTGTCCTTCCCTGATATTCAACAAAGGATCCTATAACACCTCCGGCATTAGCAAGGAAGTCAGGTATAATCCAAACACCATTTTTGTTAAGATATTCATCAGCACTAGGTAATGTAGGAATATTTGCAGCCTCTACAATAATTCTTATACCGTGCTCGAGCAGTTTTGGTGCTGTATTGTCATTTATAACGCCGCCCATAGCTGCTGGAATAAAAATATCTGAGTCGACTTCAAATATTTCATCCTTATCTAGGACATTGTAATGATAAGAAGAAATGTTTTTGTTGTTACCTTGTTGTTGGCTTTTATTCCTAAGATCTGAAAGTTTTGTTCTTCCCCGCATGTCTATCATTAATCGAGGAATATTCAATCCATCTTTATCGTAGATAAACCCTGAAACATCACTTACACCAACTATCTTAACCCCAACCAATTCGTCTAAGAATCTGGCTGTAAATGAGCCAACATTTCCAAATCCTTGAATAGTAACTCTTATCTCCTTATCTCTCTGTTCCTTTTTTGAGGAAGTACTATTGTCATCAGTAGAGTTTTTTGGATCTTGTAAAAGTTCAAGAGCTACTTTCAAAGCAACACTTACTCCATAACCAGTAGTACCTAATTCATGTGGTATTCCACCGACTTCTGCAGGCTTTCCAGTACAAGCTCGCATATCCCCTATCTCGTGAGCAAATACTGCCATATCAAGCTCTGTAGTTCCAACGTCTGTTGCAGCAATATATTGTGATGGACAATAAGGTTTAATCATCTTTGCAAAAGACTTCATCCAAGCTACTCTATCGACCTTATTGGGGTCAGCTATTATACCTCCTTTTGCACCACCAAATGGAAGACCAGCAGCAGCACATTTCCATGTCATGGTTCGAGCAAGTCTGAAGACTTCTAGCGGTGTGACACTTTCAGCAAATCTTATTCCTCCCTTTCCCGGTCCTGTGGCTGTGTTATCAATCACTAAAACTCCTTTCATTCCTGTATCAGGGTCATAGACTTGCAAAACCTTTTCAGGACCCCATTCATCCATCTCCTCCCATGCAGAGGAAGGTGATCGCATACTAGTT
>DASQRW010000164.1:0-4714 GCA_035642715.1 Nitrososphaeraceae archaeon
CCCATTGCCATGAACCATTGTTAACACAAGGATCGTAGTCGACAAGTTTCTGAGCAAAATATTTTTCTCCACAGCGCCAATCAATATGCAAATCTTTTGTTAAAAAAGATGCAACGATCATCCTCAATCTATTAGGCATAAAACCAGTTTTGTTCAATTGACGCATGCCAGCATCAACAATTGGAAATCCAGTTATGCCATCACACCATATCTTAAAGGCTGTTTTATTATCATCCCATTTTACTTTATCGTACTTTTGATGAAAAGCCCTTCCAAAAACATAAGGGAAATGATGTGCTATATAAGTAAAGAAATCTCGCCAGTATAGCTGTTTTATTAAAAGATGATCTATTCCTAACTGATTTTTTATGGAATGATACACTTCTCTTATAGAGCAAGTTCCAAACTTTATATGTGCTGATAATCCTGTAGTTTGTTGTTTTGCAGGATAGTCTCTTTCTGACGGATAGCCTTTAAATCTGTTCAAATTCACAAGAATTTTTATACAATTCTTTCTTCCTCCATGAGCATAAATGTGCTCATTTGGTTTTTCTATGACTCTCTTATAGATGTCTTCTTTTTGTATTTCAGATTCTATAGATTTGATGTAAAAGTTATTTTCATTGTATGCATAAATTTGAGGAGAATTTATAGGGAAGATGATTGATTTTTTTAGAAAATAAGTGAATACTTTGAAAGGTTTTCCATTATCGTCTATGACAAATTCTGGTTCATTGATTAGAGAATCTGCATATTGATAAAATGCTACATTACTTTGATAACAAATTTGGTTAATACAATTATCCCTTTTTTTACTAAATGGTGTGTAATCCTTATTGATATATACAGCATCAATTTTCTCGCATGATATTAACTGCTTGACAACATTTTCTTGTTCTCCATAAAAGAGATACAATCTACTTTGATCGTTATGTTTTAACAACGACAGTTGCCTATCTAAATCCCTTAGGGATTCTATCATAAACTGTAATGCATTATTACTTTTGTATTCATTGTTCTTGCTTTCTACTTGCCTCGGATCTAAGATGAAACAGGGAATAATGCATTCTGATGATTTTAAAGCATTAATTAATGCAGTATTATCTTCAAGGCGCAAATCCCTCCTAAAAATAAATAATGTTTTTTGATATTCCTTTTTCATTGAATTATGATTCAATTTAAAAAATATTATACTTTAATGTGTAGGTTGAAAGATAATATCTATGTGTTTGTCTATGGTGTAGTAGAAGAAGAAGAATAAAAAAGAATTATAGATGATAGTAGTAGTTGTAGTAGTTACCGTTATGGAAGAGGAATGCCAGTAGCTTTTAGCTGTTTCATTACATAATTTACCTGTGCAGCTGTAACATTTCCGATAAGTGAATTTTGTGTATATTGTAGCATTGAATTAATAAGTTGGGATATCATCTCTGCATCATAAAATGCATGTGATTCTGAAAGCAGTTCTGCTACTTTTGATACATCCATGCCATTGACGATCTTTCCGCTTGTAATTAAATGGCCAAACTTTTGGACTGATTCAAAAACTCCAATGTTGTATGCGATAAATGCGATTTTTTCAGGAGGTAAAATATCTACTGATTCCATGATATAACAAAATGTCAATACTACTACTATATTTTTCTAACTTACATTATTGATAAGAAGATTCTTTATATCTATCATAGCAGCCGTCAAGGTATAGATGATGAGTTTGAATTTATATGTGCTTCTATAATAAGATGGTGGACTTGAAGACGTAAGCGAAACATCAAAAACAAACAAACAAACAAACAAAGAAAAATTACATGATTCGCATATAAAATAGTCATAACCGAGAGTTAATTTTTGACTATTTTATAGTTAAATGAAAAAACTGATATGATAAATATGTACCATATAAGATGTTCCAAGGTTGCAGCTTGCGTTTTTTATTCGTCTAGAAACTTTAGCCACTATTGATCAGTGGACGAGAAAATAACAATTACTTTCTTAACCAACATTAGAGAGCATACACATATACTTTTTACCCCCAAACTTTGCTATAAAGCATTACGGCAACTCTAATTAACATATACACTAATAATTAATCGAGCAGAGACCATCTAGCAAACTCCATGTTTAAAAAGTCCTTAAATAACAAAAGGAGGTTATAGAGCTGTATTATGTTGTTATTGTGGAATTAATAGCGACTAACCAATTCTGTGGTTAGTGTTTGATTTTATTAGGAGCGTTCATCTATTGAAGTTTTAGAACCACTACTACTACTATTATTATTACTACTGCTAAAGGATCCCATTGGTATATCAGGAAAGCTCGCATTCACTCTCGATTCTGCAACTGCCCCTGCTTCAGCCAAAATTCTATCAACGTCTTCACCACTTGCATCAAATGCAAAAGAATTATTGCTTATGCTTCCTGCATTCATCATAATATCTCTAAATACTCCATTGATTTCACCTAATTCAGTATCTACCTCTGGCATTACAGATGACAATCCGGATTTCACCCTTGTCAATGCTCCCATTGCTGGTCCGATTGACACCATTACGTCTCCAATATCAAGCGTTGATTCTAGTCTCATTTGTATCTGTTCAAGTGTGATCTTTAATTGTGAAATAGTCTTAGCTGTTTTTCGAATCTGTGCTAACTCATTTGATAACATCTTACCTTGCTGTACATCATGTTTTTGAACAGATGCTATAACTTGGTTAAAGTAAGTTTTTTCTTTTCCTCTTAATTTCTCCAACATAGTATCCATTTTCTGATTTTGTGCTTGAAGCCTATTCTTTGCAAATTCAATCTTTGACTTCAGCGGCGTCTGTGTCCTTACACTTTCTTTTATTCTTTCGGCCGTAGATATTCTGTTTTCCTTGATCCAATTACTGCTAAAGTTCGTCGTCATTACAAAGTAGGTTGATAAAATGACGTTAAATTACAATGTCATAATTGCATAACTAAGTAGTAATATTTTGTAAACATAGAAATAGTCATAAGTCATTGATTTTACTATATATATATATTATATAATTTGCACTTATTATTATTAATACAGTTGTTAATTTTCAACGTGTATATATAAGATTCATTATCAGTTGATACTGCAAGATGCTTGTGTACCAAGTCAGATATATGAGCATAGCATCATCCTCAGTAAGAATCAAATAAATATTCTAATATTTTATCCTATGTATAAAATATCCTTTCATTAAATAAATATATTATTTAGTTTTTGCTAGCTTCATTGATTTCATTTTTTATAGTTACATTGTTATCCTTGAAGCTAGGTTATAGAGTCGGATCTTTGTTTTACTTCTTATTTCCATTGATCTACTCTTCTCATTCTTAAGACATACCCATAGAAAAATATCTATATATATACACACACATATATGAGTAGTAATTTTTAACTGTTTAAATGAGGTTTAAAATACAAAAACGCTATTAATAAAATTTTTATAAATAGACTAGAATATAGCATAGCTTGATTTTTGCATTTAGAGTTTGTTGTTCATTTTATAGATGCAAAAGATACCAATTATTCTTCTTCTTCAAGATCACGTTTAAGATTAGCAAGTTCTTTTATACTATCTATTTGTATGTCATCGCTTCTTGTAAGTAATCTAGATAGCGTTGGCTTGGCATCCTTTCCTAAACTTATTGCCTCTTTCCCTTTCCTAAGAAATGACATTGTCAATCCATTATCTGTGAGTTTCTGACTAAATTCTTTTGCAGTTTTTAATTTATCAAAAAACCCTAATTCCTCAGAAACTCTGAAAAATTCTGGTTGTAGGAGATCTACCATTATCGAATTATTGTTAAGATTTATCTGTACCGCAGACTGGTCTTTAATGTCTATCTTGATTACACCCTCTGTCGCAGCCCTCATAGACTTAACCAGCGTATTTGCTATTTGGTCGTCCTCATCGATATGAAGATGATCGTCTCCTACCATGTCTCTAGATATCACTAACCGGTTTATGTACGGCTCTGTTGTAATTATGTCTTGCCATTGGGAGCCCATTTAATGCTATTAATCTTATTTTAACTACCTGACCTTGTGCTATTAAATATGGATTTTTAGGTTTTCAAAACTATAAATCATTTCTTCCATATTTTCTATCAATTTGTCAAAGAAAGTTATGATACTATTTCACCCAAATGACATAGGATGATAATATGTAGAATTTTGTTCATGTATTTGATAGTATTTTATGATAATTATAATAAATGTATACATATATATATATTTATATACATATATTTTGTTTGGCAGGTAAAGATATTAATTAATTAATTAAATAATATTTTTACGATTAAAAAATAAATCAAGCATTTTCATTTTGATTTTATATATAATATTTATCAAAAATTAAAAAGAAATTATGGAGGAACTGGAGGAGGCATCTCTGTCAAATACAGAAGTGGAGAAGGACGTTCTCGAAGGGTCATCTCTAAAGCTAGGAACTGTCCGTTCCTATATATAGTCAAGGTTATTTTATCACCAACTTTCTTCTGCTCCTCAAGATAGGAGATAAAATCTTCAATTTGTATAACATTATGCCCATCAACAGCTGTTATTATATCTCCACCATGTTTTTTACCATATTGATCTGTAATGCTTCCATTTACTCCTACTTTATCAGCAGGACCATTCTTTACAATTGAATCTACTAATACTCCTTTGAAATTTGTTTCTAAACCTTCAACACTC
>DASQRW010000165.1:0-7255 GCA_035642715.1 Nitrososphaeraceae archaeon
GCTGCTAACTGAGGAATAAATTTGGCAGGATATCTGTGATAGCTATGAGTAAGATAAGACGTTTCAGATCTATCTATCTCTCTAAATGACCATGAATCATCCACTTTCTCTGATTGCAAGTATGCATAGCCTCTGTAAATCGATAACTATTTCATAGTAATATATTATTTTGATTCTGGGTTAAAATTTCAGAAGTTAATCACATTACTGCTACTATATATATTTTACTAAAGGTTCTTGATTGAGGGATAAATCACAATTTATTTTTAGATAAAGGTAGAAGAAAGTTATTAGGAAAAATTTACGTTAAGTCAGAAAAATCACTATCAAGAACTTGAAAACAAGGAGGATGGTCTTCTCTAATATGGTGGTGCTGTACTAAATCCAATACAAATCTCCTAAAGCCCCTTAATACATTAAAGATTACATAATATTAGACAAAGTCTGCCGTTTGAAAATAAGTAGCATCCTACAATCATTATCGAGATATGTTCCACAAATGTACTTCTTTTTGGTTTATTAGAAATACATGCCCTTTTGCAATATGTATCTATATCAACAGCGCAAATCTACAGTAATTCACAATTACATATGGGAGATTCTACTTAGGCTTTACAATTACTGTGCTGTTGCTGTCATTCATCTTATTTAAAATATCGTCTTTAGAGACAATTTTGCCTACTATGTTCACGGGAGAATAGGGTAATATTTTATTATTTTCACCTTTTTTACTTATTGGAGTAGGACCATAGAATAGACAAAGTGCATTTCCTTCAGGCCAATATGCAACATCTAAGAGACTAACTTCAGACTGAGCGTTTTCTTCTTCAGCCACTATAGGAGTCTTATCTGTATAAAGCTCATCTCCCCATCGATTAATTTTTACCTTTATTGGTAGATTATCAAGTATCGCTTTCACAGTTTTTGGCGATTGTGAATTGTCTAATTCTATTGATATCGATTTTTTTAATTCTACAAATTCTATAAGAATCTCTTTTTTCATCATGACTCATTTTATATGCATAGAGCATATGATATATAAAAAAATAAAAACCCAAAGCATTTGATAATTACTGTCACTATAGCACATAAATGAAAAGTAGTAAAACATGGAGACCAATAATGGTGAATCTATAACAGCTCACACATACACTCTTCTAAATTAAGCTCAGAAGGAGAATTTCATTACTTTCTGGTATTACACTTTATCTGGAATTTAAGAACTCAATAGATCATTTTGTTGTACTCTATTTTAATACACCTAAATCTTTAGCCGATTAATACTCTAGACATCTATTTTTACTAAGTTGACAGTATAGTTAACTCGTATATGGCAACTTAGAGGGCAATATGTGATTTAAAACAGATTATTGATCGAAACAAACCTATCTAACTAAGAGGCTTGTTTTATGGATTGCAGTATTAGAGCACATGCCTCTAACTATCTAAATAGATCACCTAAACTGAGTACAAAACTTCTAGATGCATGAAAAGATGATTGACTGACTCTAAAAGCCAAGTTATTAGTTACAGATGATTTTTGTGATTTTGTAAATCCAAAATGAATTAATCATACTTATATCGGTGTAACTATGAATTCATTTTGTATCTGCTTTTCTCTTCGTAATGCGAATATAGCATATAGTACGTTAAAGTAATAAAAATTATATAGGTGAATTTTATCTCTCTTTTGTTATGGTACTAAAATATATAAGAAATTTTAGAATTGAATTTGCTGTTGGAAATATTATAATAATATTTCTAATAAGTGCTGCTGTTATTGCAATACCAAATATAGCCTATAGCCAGCCTTAAATTCTGGCTGATCAAATAGAGCATATTCGAGTATGTCGCATGAATTGGATATTCTACTTGACCAATTTTGAATACGAATAATCCTCCTAAATACTTGAGCGATGTCAATAATTTTCACAGTCTCACATAGAATCCATACAATTTTCTTATACTTATCTAATTAAATTAGCCTGGAATCTCAATAGCCATTTCTGATATTTATAAGTATATAGTATAGCCTAAAAGTTATCAATTATTCTGACAACTATCGACTGGTTCAATTTCTCAATAGGAAGACTCTTCTTACAATCTTCATTAGATGCCAAATAAAATGCTTATTAGGATGATTCTTATTGTTATTAACTCACAGCCATGGACTATGTAAAGCTATGTAAAGATATTTTAAACGTTGATCCAAAAATACGATATGCTGGCATATGTGATGATACTGGCGAAACTAAGTATGGTGGGCAACGCCAAGGTGTTCAGAATCTACTTTCACCTGAGGACACAAAAAGATCAAATTTACAAGCATTAGCAAGATGGTCCCTACGCAACTCTCTGGCTCCAAAGATTGGAAGGGGAAAATATGCTGTCGCGGAATATGAAAAGCTTAAACGTATAACTATACCGTTAGAAAACTATCACTTACTTCTAATAACAACGGAAGTAGAAGCGGATCATCAAAAAATTATAGACAATGTCCTTCACATGATCAAAAGTTAGAAGATTTTTTCTATTATTCATATAATAAGTTAATATGCAGGAGTTCTAGGCTCATGTGATGCTCCTATTCCTGTTATACTTCCAGTATAGTCACCAGTAACTTCAAGGACATCCTCATGTTCAGATATTTCTTTTAGCATTTCCAAGGTCAGTCTCTGATTATTTACATAATGAGTGCCTTTATCATATACAGCCGGAAGCCATCCAGTCCTTTCAAATATCTTATTTTCCATTGCTTTAGAATCTGTTCCTGGTTTTGTAAATATCTCGACCATATAAAAGGGCGCATCTTCAGATTTTTCCATTTCACGTACCAGTAAATCATGAATTAGGATAGGATCAACCTTTGGAAGATATATCTGATATAAGGTCTGCAATCCTTGAAAAACGCTTCTTATTTCTTGTACTTCAGACATGTCTTATGTTATTATAATAATATTCGATTAGTATAAGAGGATTTCCACCAGATAATATTTTTATAATTATTTTGTTGTGAAGAGGCCATGATTTTAGTAGAAATAACAACTACAATTTAAGAATAGAAAAGGAATCTAAAGTACTTGCAAATTATTATTCAAGGAATCGGCTCTTATGAATTTGTAGAATGAGGAACTCTTAGATACAAGAGAAAAATCAAATCAGTTTGTGCTATAGTCATGGCTATTGAAATGCATAAAAAAATAATCATTAACAAGGGATATAGCAAATAGCCTACCATTATCTTTTCTGATGTAACTAGCTATCCTAGTTTAATTGCTATTTGGAACAATCAGCGATATATCTTGCAGACTGGCAATAAAAATAAGAGAAAGACCAAAGTCCATAAGTAGTTTATTAGGAAGATTGCCCTATCGTAACCATTACTCTCTTTATCTTATACGACATCCAGTTATAGCAGGGCACCATCATTACAATATCTAGAGTAGGGGTTTCTTCTTGACTACAATTAGTACACAGGTAACTGTTAAAGTCTATTACTTTTTAGCACATTGAAAGGAATCGCAAAAAATAGCAGTGTAGAGAGAAATTTATCTATGGTTGAGATGTCCCATTCTATGCTAGATAGAGATCTGATATTTTTATAATTTTAGGTTAATGTATCTATTTTTTAGATGATCTGTAGTATTTTCTATCAGACACAAAGCCCTTACATTTACAATTACCAATCAAACATTTCAACTTGTCTTTTTTAGCGGCGCTTCTATCATGGTCAACCTTCTGATGTTGACACTTTAAACATCTAACAAATAAATCAGATTCATTACTCATTGTTGATAACACCGCTATTAAAGACTAATATCTGAAACAAGCATAGAGCCGCCCTTATAATAGTATCGGATCTTTTGAGTGAACCTGTAAAAAAGGTAGAGTAGTTTCAAATAAGTCTCTATATTTGGATCTATCAGTGTCGCCTTATCATAATATTTTATAATTCTGTATAATTTGCTTGGTCAAGCTAAACAACACCTTTAGCTGCTAGCATATTGGTATCATTACTATGCAATTATGATCAACTGGCTACGAGTTTTATATTTATATAATAATTGTTAATATTTTAATAAAAAATAAGAAGAAAGATTTAGCTATTAGGATGGAGAGATACGATATCTGGTGTCATACCTAAACTAAATCTCTAAGTTAAATTCTGACCTTCTATTACATATACGTATATTTCCTGAGTTTTTCTTTTATCTACAGTCAAATACTTCTCCAAATCACTGCCGCTTTAAGATTCTGTGACTGTATATTGATATCTCTGAGTCATTCTTCCATTAAATTCTGCTCCCACTTGATCTATTTTCTCTGGATTGAATTGTAGATTTTTTTGGTTGGCTGAAACTTGAGACATTTTTGTCCTTCTGTCTTTTGGTGCTATTATTGGAGAATTGATTTTGAATATGAATAATGAATAAGCGTCTGATGATCATTCTATCCCTTTTAATTTTCACGATACTATTTGTGAATTGCACTAAAAAAGTAATTTCACAAATGCGCCCGAGGGCTCCCTGACGATATAGGTTCTTGAAAAGGGTTCTAAATTAGGCTAATAAGGCCAGAACTATAGGTTTCTCATTACTCTCTAACAATGAAATCAGTTCATAGCGATATATGTTGCTGTTTGTTTTGTCGATTGATCTATGACACCATTATATTCTAAAGGTTAAGATTGACAAGCGTTCAGAGGGATACTGACAAATTCGATTAAATCTCAATTTCTCCAACTTGTTGTATTTAGAGAATCAAAAGATTCATGAAAGAATGCTTTTTGAAAGTGCCAAATTATATGATGCATTTTTTAAAAAATTTCTATATACATATATTTTTGATGTTGAAAAAGTAAAGATTGAAAACAGAAGTCTTTTTGTAGATTGATATTATTAATTTTTTCTATATAGCCATAACCAAAAACTTGCAGATATATATTATCAGATCCGCACATGTGGTTATAGTGAGAAGGCAAGGTTATGAACATTTAACAAGATATGGCAAGTATGGTGAAACAATTTCTGATATTTTAGATAGAGTATTCAAATAATACGACTCATTTATTGAACCAGAACACAAAAAACTAGAGGAGTTGATCAAAAAGGTAAAGTTTTATTAATTTGTGGACTTTAGTGTAGGAACAAAGCAGTACTATACATGTCTAATAGGTTCTCATTACATGACAATTACATACCCCGCTCTATACGGTAGGGTTAAGTTATAATACATAGTAGGCTACAGATCTATACTGATGGTTATAGATGATGCAAACGTTCCTAACAATGAGAACGAAAAGAAAATATTCGTTTGTTTCAAAGTTACACCATATGAACACAAAATACTCAAACAGTGTGCAGAGATTTTTACAACCAGGAAATTTTAGACCTGAATACAAAGCAGTGAAGAAAACTCTTCGAAGCCTCGAGGTTGCTTTGCTCATCAGGAATACGAGTTATTCATACTCTTGTTCTTTCATCTATTTCTACAATCTATGATTTCCTTGTAGCATTGTACAAAAGCTTCTGTAGCCTGATCCCAAGTAGGAAGTATACTAGCGTAAGCTAATGCTTCCTGTTCCTGTCGATAGCGTTCTTGATGATCCAAAAGAAATCGAACTACCTTTTCAGCAAAATCAGCTACTTCATCAGCAACAGTTACAGCTCGGTAGGTACTAAGATCTAGTCCTTGTACTCCTATAGAAGTACTAACTATGGCTTTACCAGCATTTAATGCTTCTAAAACCTTTACTTTTACTCCTCCACCTATCCGAAGAGGGCAAACGACAACATCAGCAGCTTTGTAAAAATGAGTGAGAGAATCTACATAGCCGCTAACTTTAATCTGTTTGTTCAATGCTAATGAACAGATTTCTGGGGGCGGCGCATTCCCGATAAGAAGCAGTTTTGCATTAGGTACATCTTTCAGGATTAGAGGAAAGATAAGTTGGGAGAAATATAGTGCAGCATCGATATTTGGCTCATAGAGGAAATTACCAACGAAGAGAATAGAAGGACATCTAGCACCGACAATAGAGTTCTTACAAATATTAGATGACGCTGCCTCATCTATCATTTTATGATGGTCGATGCCATTAGGGATCGTTCTAATATTAATATGAGGTTCTAATTGTCTCATATTGCTTTCGTCTTCAGTGGTAAGCGTAACACATTTTGTTGCTCGCTTCCAAAATATTCGCTCCCATTTTAGAGTGTCGACATATTCTCGCCAGTAATAAGATTTGTCTTGCTGTATTGTTGCTAGTTTAACTCGTTGCAAATTCAGTAGACATTCTATATTATGCTCAACTAGAAGCACCGGAATCTCAGATTTTATGGGAAGGTGTTGCATGAGATAGTAGCCTTCAACATGTACAACATCAAAGAGTTTGTTTTTCAGCGAGAATGAAATATAAGAACTGGCTTCTTTAGAGGTATGTCTCTTTATTTGATTGGGATATAACGCGTATTGTTTATTATCGTTGGAAACAGCTTTAAATAGTTTGACGCTTGCACAATAACAGAGTAAGTTACTTATATACGTTCTATCTGTTTCCCAGGTTTTTGTTATAGAGCACAGATATATTTCAAAATCTTTTCCTAGCCTAGATATTAGTTCAAATTCTCGTCTACGGCCACCACTAAAAGGAGGGAATGGTAGATGTGCAGTTAAGAATAATATCCTCATTGGTATAACAATCCTTTATCTTACCTGAAAATATTTTGTGATAGTTAATAGTATGATGAAGAAAAGTTAGAGAGGATACTTCTGCACTGCTACAGCCTCAAGAAAGTTATCCTCCTTATACGATCTACTACTGAATCATACCTTTGAGATAAACTTCATATCTAATGTCTCTAAGAGCTAACTACTTCATGAACATGTCAGTGTCGTCAATTATGCCATTGAAAATGCTCTATCTTAGATGCCATAAACACTTCAGAGACTTCTAATATTTTTTTCTGCTGACATAATCCTATTATGACAAGGTGCATGTTATCCAATCTTCCTGTAATTCGTCTGCATATTACAAAATATAATTATATACACTCCTTCCAGAGATAAGCAACCATAGGTCATTCATGTCAATAGTTTTATTTTACCTGGTTTCATTATCACTATAAATATACTAAAGTTCTTCTGCTGATCAATTGCAGAACCTACATTACTTGCAAAGTTATGCGGAGCATTAATAAATGAAGTCATGAAATGATTTCCTTTGACAATTACTGGTTCATAAGCTATAGTATTC
>DASQRW010000166.1:0-29164 GCA_035642715.1 Nitrososphaeraceae archaeon
CTTCCGTAAGGAGGAGGGCGGCTATAGAAGATGGCGTTGATGGGATGGAGGTGTAAGCATCAAGCTATGGCGAGATGTTCAGCCTGCCATTTCCAATAGCCCAAGGCACCTGAAAGTATATGTTGTGGAATTGTAGAATAATGATATCTAGGCTCTAACATACGTAAAGAACAAGTAAAGAAAAAAAGTTGTATTGTATTGTTTTGTTTTTTGTTGATCTATACATGACGAGTGAACTTTATTTCTTATTTTTTTCTCTAAAACACTACCATTTTCATTAATGATTAAAACATATATTAGTAAACTCTTTTATGATTTGATTAATAGCAAATATAACATCTGTCTTTATGCCTTGATAATATTAACAATAAAGAACAAGATTACGAATAATTGATTCTATTATATCTCTAGGGGAGACAGTTGACTTTACTTTAAGTGCCTGATAACTACTGGTCTTTATCTTTAGGAACTATTCTATATACTGGAAATTACCTATTCGTTTAATTCATCACTAAATTGTTTTGGAGAAAGGCTAAATGCAGATTCGATCTGAGCTACTCCTTCAACCTTCCAATTTATCTGTTCAGTTGCCTGTGCATTCTTAATTACTCTGAAGATATCGGAATTCAGGTTAGATTGATTGAATTCAAATGTTGACTTTAATGTTGTTGTGAGGCCAGGTGACAGTTGAGGCCTTCCATTAAGAGGAATGTCTTCATAGGACAAAAATCCCTGACCTAGCGGCTTACCATCCGCAATAAGGTTATAGTCAATTTTTGATGTTGTCATTGCCTTATCGGTTGGATTATGTATATTAAAAAATAAATTTAGTGGAATAGTTTTATCGTTTGCGATATCCGCAACCTCTACCTTAGAAAGTTCTATTGTAATGCTATTTATATCAGGAGCACTGACGGTAGCAAGAATTAATGGAAGTAAAATTATGGCAATTGTAATTGCGGCAATTGCTACGACAAGAATAATTCTACGCCTACTTAGAAACATAATATCTGTTCAATATTAGCTGAATATAAGATTGAATTAAAACCTTTCTTATCGCAGCATGAATAATATGTCCTGGTAGAAGCTATTATTATAAGATGGCTCTTACTGATATCTTACTTATCTGGGTGCATTTAGTTACTGCTTCAATATGGGTAGGTGGCTCAATTTTCCTTGGCATCGTTCTTGCACCCATGCTCAAAAGTATTACAGGAACGTTGGAAGATCGCATTGCACTTATGATCAAAATTGGAAGACGATTCAACAAGATTGCAATGCCATCTTTTATGATTTTAATAATAACAGGCATTTACAATTCACGTGCATTCTTAGAGGAGCCACGTTTGTTATTTGAAACAAATTACGGAATAATTCTCGTGTTCAAAATAATATTAGTAATTGCAACTCTTATAACTTATATAATTCATATCAGAATTCTTAATGCAGAGACAGAAAAAACTCTTTCAGCTGGAAATGCTGAAAGCATTTATGTTCAATCTATTCGATCAAAAATAATTCATCTAGGAAGGATAACAGTTATTTTGTCGGTGACAATATTGTTGTTAGCAGCGTTTCTTGATAGCGGCGGGATATTGGTTAACTAGAAGAATTTTGAATTTGACATAATATATACATTATAAAATTATTGCAATGATTTGCGAATAGACTATTCAATAAAATAGATGATATTGTTTCTATCTGTTGGTAACGTAACTCATGTCATTTATTGTATCATTTAACCTTGGCTGTAAGTCTTACAAGACTAACTCTCGAATTCTATAACTTGCTATCTACATAATAGGATAATTTTAAAGCTGGATGCTTTTCTAAATCATAGACATAGAAATGTGGAAATTTCATATATTGGTCATAAATAGCTCCATGATGACGACACCTTATTCTTTCCTGTTCGAAAATATCGATAAAATGTATATTCTAATACCTATGCAGCTATCTATTTATAGTTACAAGTAATGCTACTTACTGCTTCATTAAAGATACTATGGCACTAGCTATACTAGAATTACCAAATAATATTTCTACTTTGCCCTTTTTTTTGGATGGATATAGCCCTAATATATTCACTTGACCATCAACTAAAAACTCTAAATGTGTTGATTGTTGATTGTTTTGTGAGATGAATGTTCTTGATACCGAATCTCTCCCATAAGGCTGTCAGCATTATTTTTGTCAAGCAATGTCAGACGGTGGACAGTATGTACGAATGAATCAAGTAACTTAAAGAATGGGTCTATATTTGAATCCTTTCTCCCGTCTATACCCCAATTAACTCTACTTGTCGTAGTAGAAGCGAGACTATCAAATGATTTTATATATTCTTCAAAAACAGATTCCATAGTAACATCAATAGTATGATCATCTACACTAACAAATTGTGAAGTAATTTTTTGATCACTAAACTCCATTCCTCTGTATTTTGTATATAATATCGGTTGACCGTATCTCACTACATACGCTTCACAGCAATCTATTTGTTGTATTAAATTTACAAAGTATTGTCTTGATGAAATATCTTTGAACGTAGAATTCATTTTGGAGATTATCATAAGTTTGAGTAGATTGTAGATGAAATCATCTGCATATCTTCTGAATTCTTCGAAATCAAAACGAACCTCTTCTATTACCAATCTACTATTCGTTATCAGAATAAAGAAATAATCGCTATTTTTGCCTAACCACTCTTTTGCTTATAAACGGTATTGAACGTATATCATCATCTCAATATGAAGATGTGCTTTCTAGCTGATATTGTTATTAAAAGTATTATAAACAAATATTATAAACAAAATCTGGATCGAGATATTTTTAATAATATATAAAAATACCTTAACATAAAAGTTTAATAATCTATCAACGTCACATGCAACTGATTTTCTAATGTTATGTTGTATCATTAGTAGATCTAATATCTTTATATTCTTTATATAAAGAGTCAAAAAATAATGATAATATTACTTAAATTTATCTAATATGTAGTTTATACACTAGAATTCAATGGCACTGAACAATGAATCAATAATGATAGTAGATGATGAAATTGACATCGCTACGTTCATGAAATTATCTCTGCAAAAGTGGGGTTTTAATGTGGATTCCTTTACAGATCCATTTTTTGCACTTGAACACTTCCACTTAAATTCTAAAGATTACACGATAGTTATTTCTGATATAAGAATGCCAGGTGTAAATGGATTTGAATTTGTACGAAAAATAAGAGAAGTCAAACCAAAAATCAAGGTCTTATTAATGACTGCATTTGATAATAACACCACCGTATTCTCAGAAGAATTACTGGCTACTAAGGTAAATGGCTTTATTCAAAAACCAATATCATTGAAGATATTAAATAGTGAAGTAAAAAAACTCACTAATGGAATAAAACCCATCACTAGATTGACTAAAAATTAAAGATGTTTCTCTAATAGGTATGAGATCAACTTTCGTTAACAAATACCATTAGATAGATCCTATTTCAAGATCGTAGAAGGTGTAATGTTGTCGTGATTTTAGCCCAGTTAAACCAGATAGAATCTGGCGCTCACTATATTCTTATCTATGATGATTTAATTACATTTAGGCAGATTTATTCGTATTATACAAAAATGCAGTTAGAAGAGAATAATGAGCTTGTCCTGCTACTCCCATATTATGAAACTACTGACACTGTTAGATGTCATTTACGAGAAAAGGAGCATGCCTGTATAGATGTAAGAAAATATGAAAAAGAAGGTTCGCTTGTCATAATAGATTCTGTAAGAGCATATTTTTGTTCAACCTCTATTATGACATTTGTTGAAAGATTAGTAAAACATGCAGAAAAATTAGGTAAAGATGGTGTTACTGGGATTGCTGATATGGGAGCATTCTTTCAATTTAATAACATTAAAAACAAAAAAGCTAGTGTAATGGAATATGAAAACTCTTTACCATCAAAATTTTATTCAAAATTGAAAGGATTTTGTTGTTATGATCAAAAAGACTTTGACAGGCTTACAGAATATCAAAAGAAAAGATTACTTGATCATCATGGTAAAGGCCTAGTGATAAATAAATAAATAAATAGTTATTCTATGCTAGAAAAAAGACCCACTTTCTAGCTGTTTACTTCAAATGATAAATCGGTTTTCTTGTATTTTGTGATGATCAGTCACTTTTGACAAGTATAAGGCTCATTATAGAGCGGATTATCCAGGAGGTTCTAATGTATCAGAAAGACAACAAAACTCAGATAACTACATATTGTATATACTCGTAAGAATATATAACAAAACAAGAGTCGTAGTAATAATAAATAATCATACACTCTACCGTGGACGAACTATTTTTTAGTGACAGATTCATACTGGTTTGATGCTATATGATTTTTTAAAGCACATATGCCATTTATTTAAGAAGTTTATTTCCTATAATTTATGCGTCAAATTAATTAGAAGCCCTTCTCATCTACAAATAGACGTGTACTTTGCAATAGACAAAAGAGGAATCACAGATTTATTGATGATGAACAGAGAAATTCATGAGAAGAACAAGAGGTAATGACAGCTGAATATCTACCAATCATTGACAACAAAAGATTTTATCAAGAATTTTCCATTCATATCCCAGCGTAATAACCAGACAAAAGTACTAAATGAGATATGTGAAGCATTCAATTCTGGCTATAAATACATTCTACTGGAGGCTCCTACTGGATTTGGAAAGAGTGCTGTAGCAGTATCTGTGGCAAAGACTCTAGGCTCAAGTTATATATGTACCTCAACTAAGGACTTGCAGACACAATATGCTAGGGATTTTTCATTCATTAAAGTGGCAAAAGGTAAAAGCAATTTTCCTTGTTTAGTAAAAGACGATTTCATTAAAAACGGGATCTATAGATGTAGAAGCTGTATTTCAGCAGGGGATGGAAGAGAATGCTATCATACAACTGTTGAATACGGACCATGTATGACAGATGAATCTTTTGAAGGTACCGGCTGTAAATATAGAACATTTTTAAAAGATTATGATCTAAGTAATAAAGGAACAGAAAACGAAAAGATATACATCAACAATGATAAAGAACATCATTATAAAACGGAGTTTTTCCAATGGTTGCACTTAAAAAATCTAAAAGATAACAATAGAGATAAAGCAACATGGAGACCATGTGAATATTTTGATCAATTAAACATAGCTTTAACCTCTAGCCATTCTATTTTCAATTACTCCAATTTCTTGGCATTTTTGCCAAGCAAGAAAATTATTATGCCAAGGGAATTATTGGTATTGGATGAAGCACATTTACTGGAGACAGAGATTGTAAAATTTAGGGGACTATCTATTTCAAAAAAGAGATGGAGACGTTATATTAAGGATTTAAAGATAGTAGATTATGGTTATAATGAAGTCAAACGATGGATTGATTTTTTGATTGAATTAGAAACGAAAATGCTTACATTAATTGGAAATATATCAACGATAGAAGACTTGTCACTAGAAAGGAAAATCTTGTACAATTGGCAAAACAAAAATGATGAAGAATCTAAAGCAAAGACATCGGACAACAATGACAAGAAAGTAATTCCAGCATCAGTCCTATTTGATAGTGACAAAGAAATAGAAGAAAAATATTCTGATACTTCAAAGAAGGATACAAATAAGATCAGCGATGAGCTTTTTGTTGAAGCAACCAGAGATGCAGAAAAGCTTACAAGAGCAATAAACAATATATTATCTAATCCAAAAAATTGGATAATATCAGACATAAAAAAGGAAAACTTTGAGGTCATAAAAGTTGAATTAAAGCCCTTAGACATATCGGAGTACTGTCAAGCGGTATTTGAAAAATGCTCAAAGACATTGATAATGAGTGCAACAATTCTAAACGATAGAACATTCTGTAGAAGTGTAGGTCTAGCTACTCCCTCTTATGATAAAGATGTTAAATTCATACGAATACCATCAGATTTTCCAGTAGAAAAAAGACTAATTTATCCTCTGAGTATTGAATACCTTAATTTTAATAACTTGCAATCAGAACAAGTAAAAAATAATATTGTAAAGGCTATTGACAACCTAATGTATATACATCGTTATGACAAAGGAATAATTCATACTACTTCTTATGAGCAGTTGAATTTTATCAAAGAAAACGTATCTCATGAAAATGGAAGAAGACTGATAGTAACAGATCCAGATATACAAAGGGATGAAGTTTTAAAACAACATATAGATAGTATAAAGCCAACAGTTCTTATCTCACCATCATTGCACACAGGTCTTGATTTAAAAGATGATCTTTCAAGGTTTCAAATTATAACCAAGGTACCGTATCCTAATAAAGGTGATAGATGGACTAATGCGAAAAGAGAGATAGATGAAGAATGGTACTACTGGCAAACAGCATTGAAATTGATACAGGCATATGGTAGATCGATAAGGTCAAAGGAAGACTGGGCAAAGACATATGTTTTAGATTCTGCATTTGGTTATTTTGTAAAGAAGAATAAGAATATCTTGCCAGATTGGTTTGCCTTGGCAATCAAAGGAAGCTAAGGTAGAGATAGACTACTGGTATTGCTAAAAATAGACAATATGCAAGGCGTAACATTTAGATGAAAAGAACTTAAGATAAGCACATTCAACGTGGGATTTAAAATGTTTAATGCTTGCACTACCTGAATATAAGAGATATAATAGATATCTTTAAACTCTTATTTTATCATTTATGTCCTAACTCATTTATGATATATATAAGAGAGAAAAAGATTTCTTCTATTCAATACATCCATATTATGACAATGACCGGCGATAATCAATAGTGTTATTGGGTCTTACAGAGCAGATTGTTCATATATAATAGCTTTATAACTTCATGGTTCTGATGAAAAATATGCTATCAAATATATCATTGCTAGTGAGAAACTTCTGGTTATTATTACGATAATGACAAAACAACTCTTATTACAGCCATATGTCTTCTGGAAGTAATGGTGGATAATTGGTAATTGAAATATCAAGAGATGTCTTAGACATCAACAGACTAGGAATTTAATTAGTCTGATTGCTATTATTATTGAATATAGTTTTCGAATAGTTTGCTAATTTCTTCAGAGCTTGAATTCTCTCCTCTCTTTCTATTTCTGCACCTTCAATTGCAGATGTAAGAAAAGTAATAGACTTATCGAAGACCTTACGTGCTACTGGATATGGCACACCATCTTTACCACCATGAGCAAAATTATATTTTACTGGATCTTGCCATGAAGCTTTGGTTCCATAAATCAATTCTCCAATAAGAGAGAGTGCTCTTACTGTTGCTGGCCCAACTCCAGGAATTGAAATTAATTGTTCATAATTTTGTGGCTTGATATCATAAATATTCTTAAATAAATCCCAGTCAAGTTTTCGTGGCATTTGATAATGATTTATCATACTGTTATTGTATATTTTTTTATCTTGTCCATTATTCCCTATAATATAATAATCTAAAGTATTTCTTTCCCCAGTCTTTAATTTGTAAACGGAAGATTTTAGATTATTGACATCTCCCGTAGCTATGTCTAGACAAACTTTTTGATTATCTTTTGATTCGATAGCTGTCATATTGAGAGTATGTGGAGTTTTGTATTCAGAGATGATGCCTGTATGTGGCTCACAAACAAAATTTTTTGTAGAGTCAGAAATCCAATGATATCTTCTTGCCATTTTGTTACTAGGATTCATTCCCTGTTGTATTATAGCCCAGTTTCCTTGTTCATCGAAAAGAATTGTGTGATGATATAGCGAGTAGCCATCTTGAATTGCAGCATTATCTACTTTAGCTGCCATTTTACTTGCATATATCAAATTATTAACTTTAATAGAAGATAAATTGTAATTTTTTTCAGCAACTTTTGGAATATCTGTTTTTGTTGCTGTAGATTGTTTTCCTTTACCACCACAGATAGAAATTCCATGAACATTTTCCTTTAATGACTGTTTCAAAACACCTGTCACAACTGTTGTAACTCCCGAGGAATGCCAGTCAAACCCAAGTACGCATCCAAATGCTTGAAACCATAGAGGATCAGATAATCTTCTTAGAAACTCCTGCTGACCATATTCATCTATAATTACTTTTGATATTGAATATGATAGCTTTATCATTCGTCTGACTAGGTATGAAGGAGCATGTCCGCCATGCAATGGAAGATTGATAGCAGAAGTTTTCAATAGGTGAATCTAATAAGATATTGGCTATAAGATATTTAATTTTAATTAATTCAAATATAATATTTCTGTAAAGCCATCGTACCAAACAAATCTAAGATGCGAATTAATACTGGCATAGATAGTAGAACAACTGCAGACAAGTGAATAATAAAAGCCCCTATATATTCGGATTCTATTAACTATAATTCATCCTGTTTCTTTTATCTTGATATTGAACTAAACAATTGAATGCTTCTATCTCGATACACCAACATATAGATAAGCCTTATTAAAAGATTATTATAAATTTTTATTTTCAGATTTTTTATATATTATTCTATAGCTTGTCAAATCAAATCTGTCATGATGAGATCAAATATTGATACTTATAATGATGAAGACAGCAGAGAGAGCAAGGGAGAGAGAAAAACATACATTTAATACATTATCTATAAGCAATAAAATATTATTATCATCATCATCTCTAAAATATTGTTATTATTACCAATCTTTTACATCAGCCATACCTTTTATCCTGTCATGCCATGAATGTTTGATCAGTTTATTTTCTTCTTCTATTGCTATTATTTTGTTATCTTCTGTGGTAATACCTGTTAATAATGACTGCATTGCAGTTCCTTGAACCTTTTGTATTGATGATTCTTCATTGTTTTTGACTCCATTTCTTTCGTTATATTCTACTTTAATGAACTGTTTGAGATCTTTAGGTTTATTGGCATTAGAAGCATTTTCCTGAGATATCGATATTCTACCTGCTTCATATGTAATGTCTGCTACCATTTGCTTTTCTTGCCGGTCTATTATTTCTTTAACAATTCCTTTGTCTTGCTTTTGTACGTCTCCACATTCCTCGATAAGATATTCTTGTAGTAATGCTATCTGTCCGAGGATTTGTCCTCTACCACAGTCTGAAAATCCGTTACTTTGAAGAAAGGACATATGTTTCAGCAGAACATTATAATCAGCCAACTTATCTCTTGCTTTTTCTATCGGTATCATATTCTATTCTCCCTTTTACTCTCACCACAAATTGCCTTTTACTTTTAAATCTATAGAAGTTCAATCATTTTGCCAATTTTGAAGCTAAAAGCTGATATAGCGTGCAAATATTATGGATGATGAACATACATCGAATATATATATAACTTCATAATATAAATAATTCTAAAAAATTGCTAAAAATAGTGAATTGCTTAGATACACAGCTTTGACTATCTCCCTATTCTATATAACAATTTATTTATCTATCACGCCAACTTTGTAGTACTTTAGTTGCATATTTGGTTTCTTCGAATATTCTGTCGTGATCAATTATGGATCTAAAATCGTTCATATGGAGGGAAGTATTTGCTTAATATTATTATTATATATTGTATTCCTGCCTTGTTTGCATCTTTCACTCATAACAGGCATTCTATATACTACTAGTGCTTCGGATGTATCTGTTTTCATTCTATTTAATGCAGTAATAAAAGCAGTATGATCAGGTTTACCTTTGTCAATATCATCGGTGGTAATTATTACATCAAAATTATTTTTAAGTTCTGTCAAGGAGAACTTGACATTTTTTTTGCAGAACTGCTAACTATAGCCTTGTACATTTCAAGTGTTCAATTAATTCCTTGAACCCATCGAATGCCCTGGGTGTTACATATCCTTAAAAATCATATTTTTTGTTCATTAATTTTTCAGCAAGACAATAGTTATCACAGTTTTTCTGTTCTAATATTTTTTCGACCAAATCGTTACCACACATACATTCTAGCAAATAAATCATCCTTTCATTGACTTCAATATCTGTTACTTCTTTATGTACCATGTTCCATCCAGACATGATCAAAGGGCATATTATGTAAGAAGGCTGAAAATCTTATACAGACAAATATATAGCACAATTCATTAAAAAAAGGTATTCGATTATGATGAAATCAAATGTCGCAGTATTAATTGTAATGATTTCAATAATCATAGTAGGTTTAATAGGAATTCCATTTGGCAATCCCCGACTTGTGGGGGTAGCAATATTACTAGAGATATTATTTATTTCATTAGCCGCTCTTATTACAAAAGGTTATAGCAAAGCGCTTTACGCCTGTATTATCCTTGCGATTATAATCATTATTGGTAATAGTCTTACTCCACAACATATTCAGAGGATGATGACATTTTCAAAACCACTTAATACCGTCGTTTTGATTATTGGAGGATATATTTTACAAGGCTTATTGATATACGTTAGTGTAAGGGCGATAAAGTATAACAGATCACAGCCTTTGATAACATCTAGTAAGTTATGATAAAAAAGAACGCTATAAGAACAACTCTCTATCTACTGCAATTTAATCATACACAAGCATTATCTTCATCTATAATACAATGTTTCAATCATCACTTTTACTGCATCGGCAATATACTATCGTCAACTATCGGCTCAATCTAATAAGCTCCTCAATATATTATATTATTTGTCACTACTTTTATCACTTTAACAGATTATCTTTGAGTAGATGTTATTATCCTCTAACTGCAGTCATTTATTCTGAGCAATAAATTTATAATTACTTACTTTAAAGAAAGTATAAGCATAGAATGGCTGATAAAATCAAATGTTCACATATTCTTGTTAAGAAACAAAGTGAAGCTATTGCAATACTTGAGCGATTAAAAAAAGGAGAAAGTTTTGCAAATTTGGCTAGACAACTTTCTATTGACAAAGGTAGTGGAAAGAAAGGAGGAGACTTAGGTATTTTTGGAAGAGGCATGATGGTAAAACCATTTGAAGATGCTGCATTTAAGCTTGAAAAAGGACAGATGTCAGAGCCAATCAAAACTGAGTTTGGATATCATATAATTAAGAGGGCAGGATAAAATGTAATTTCAATATTCTTTTAACCCAGTCCTTCCAAATACAAATTAATTCAATATCTTTGCATCTAATAGAATTGCACCCATTTGTTTATTTTGCAACTGAAGTTGTATCAAATTTTTTTGACATATATATATGATTTCTCATGAAGTATTATGAAGAGATGATTAAAGATCAAATTCATTCTTTTTAAATAATTTAACTAAATCTACTTAAATCTATCTAGTGTCTTTATCTGAAAATCGCTAATTCTCTATAAAGTGGTATAATTCATTCATCATTTTTCTGATAATAGTAGAGTGATCATTCTTAAGATATATGTTTGTGAACTTCTTGACTAATGCTAATCCTATAGCTCTAGCTAATACCTGAATTAATATATCTGATAGATCTTCATAATATAATAGTATTCTCATGGCAATGTTTACTACAGAGATATTATCTGTTGGAAATGAATTGCTTTCGGGTATAACTATCAATACCAATGCTCATTGGATTTCACAAAAAATTACGGAAGTTGGCGGTTTTGTAAAAAGGATAACTGTCGTCAGCGATGATGTTAAAGAGATATCTTTGGCAGTAAAAGAGTCTATTGCAAGAAAACCAAATTGGCTAATTATTTCTGGCGGTCTTGGTCCTACTTATGATGATAAAACCCTTCAAGGCGTTGGGTTTGGTTTAGGTGTGGAACTTGTGCTCGATAATACCGCAGTAGAGATGCTGAAAAATAGTTATACGCGACATTCAACAAATTATGAACTAAACGAAATTCGATTAAAGATGGCAAGGATTCCAATGGGATCGATCCCAATCCAAAACCCCGTTGGCAATGCACCCTCCGTTCTAATAGATACTGCTGAAACAAGCATTGTTTGTCTGCCAGGTGTACCTAAAGAAATGGAAGCAATATTTTTAGAAAATATACTTCCACAAATAAAGAAACAGATTGGTGAGTTCCATATTGCTCAGTCCAGTTATGAAATAATTGGTGTTACTGAAGCAATGCTTGCTCCTACTCTGTCTAAGATAGTTGAATCAAATCCTCCAGATATGATTTATCTGAAAACACATCCCCAGGGGTATACTAGCAATAATATACCAAGGTTGCGTCTGCAAATTCTTTCAAAAGGAAAAGATAAATCTGAAGTTGAAAGGAGATATACCAATATCTCAAGTATGCTTGTTGAAGAAATACACAGGCTAAATGGAAAGATACTTTGAAGTTCTGTCTGCTATCTGTATATAGAAACAAACGGATATTATTATTACGCTTACAATTATACCACTTAAGCCAATGGATGGTAATTTTAAACATCTGAGATCATTTTAATTTGAATAATGGTAATACTAGTAGAAGTGTTATAAACCCGCCTAAGAACCAAGCCAGAGAGTATCCGGATTGATTTACAATAAATGAAAATACTAGTGGTACCCAGAAGGCATTAAATAATGAAATACCATTGACATAACTGACTGCAAGTGTCTCATACTCAGCATGGAGTCCTTTTACTTGCTTTGCTTTAGTATAAACTATTACGAAACCTCCAGCCAGAAAAAATCCTGCAATAATAATTGAAAGTATAATAACATATAGGGTATTAGCTGCAATCATTGCCATACTTGATGACATTACGATCCCAGAGATGATCAACAGCTTCTTGGGATCCTTAATTCTGTCATAGATCTTTCCAAATAAAGGAGAAGATATGAGGGCAATTATCAAATTAAAGCTTCCTACAAAACCAGCTATTGCAGGATCTATATTCAAGTGATCTGCAAGATAAAAGACAATAAATGTTAAGGTTAGATTGGATCCTATTTGAAAACCAAGTAGCGCCAGTCCAAGTACAATGAGAGATTTGTTAAATAATATCTGACGTAGTTCGGATATTTTGATCCCAAAATCTGTCTGTATCTTTTCTCTTATCAATGCAATGATTAATAATAAACCAGTTACTATGCCTAATAGCCCACTTAACATTAAGCTTATTCTCCAACCAGTAACTTCTGCTAATATGATCCATCCAAAAATACCGATTATCCCACCTAGAGCATGTGCTGAATTAAGTAATCCTACTCCTAAGCCTTCTGATCCTTTTCCCAAATACTTTGAAATTAAGATAACACTAGGACCAAAGAAACATGCCATTCCTAAACCAACTATAAATCTCAATACTACCATTTGAAACAAGTCGATAGATAGCCCAGAAAGAAATGCTGCAGACGAAGTAATTAAAATGCCATAAATGGCAATCTTTCTTGGGCCATATTTTGCGGCAAGGATTCCTGCTGGTATCTGAAATATGCCTATGCCTATAAGAAAGCTTGATGTAATCAATCCAAGCATAGAGATGTCTTGTTTGAAGTCTAAAGCTATGAAGTAAAATATAGAAGCTATATTGAACCAGTTTATAGAGTATAGTATTCTCGCAAATATCAAAGAAAAGACTGAGGTACGATTGATTACTATGACCATCTACATGCCGTACTATTGAATATATTTCTTTATGATGCAAAAATGTTTATTATAATTAGTAATACTTAATCTTACATATCACAAGTGACCTGTGATATTTCGTCGTTCCTTAGAAAGTTTTTAAATAATTGATAGCAGTAAGCAAGCAAGCAAGCAAGATCTACCACTTCATAGTTAGAGATGCAAAATGACGAAATGAGTTTTTCGTTTGCATAATGTTTTTTGTAATATAATGCATTACTCATTCTTGTATCGGTTAGACTTACATATTTCCATATTTCTATTTTATTTCTATTTTATATTTATTTTTGTTTTAGTAGACGATCTTTAAAAAGATATATATAAAAAACCTAAGCGATATCATTGTATTATCTGACTACCATGACTGAACATTTTGCATGATGGAGAACTTTATTTGATATGCTGCCAAGTATCATTTCCTTAAACTGGCCCATACCACGACTACCAATTATTATAATATCAAATTTTTCCATCTCGCTATATCTAATAATTTTGGAAGCAGGGTCACCTTCTATAAGAACGGTATGAATATTTATTCCACTCTTATTAGCCATATCTTTACATCTTTCAAGGATTTTGGTGGATTCGCTTTTATAATCTGCACGGACTTTTTCCATAACTTTTGGTGAATAAATATAGACACTAGGAGGTCCTTCTATTATATGAGTGACTGTAGTTTGTGTTCCTTCTATTTTTCTTGATAAAAAAATAGCATGTTCTAATGCTCTGAATGAATTTTCTGAACCATCCACTGGAACTAATATCTTTGATAGCATCGTGACTTCTTATTTAACAATATGATTAAATTCTTTGCTATTGTCATGAGCAATTATAATTGATATGGGTGCTCAACTTTAGTTTATAAATCATGCTGTAATTTATATAGTCTCTCATCGAGCCCAAGTATCATATAATTGCTTCACACACACACCTATGAGACGTCTGACTTAAGGATTTCAAGAGTTAACTAACTAACTAATTTACAATTAAATATCTTAATAAAAATTTAAATAATTCTTTGAATTGAGATCTGCAATTCGTAAAGGCTCTGGAACCCATTCTTCATTTTTGATTAACCTCTTGATGATCTGTATTGCTGTTGTTAAACTGATTTTGTGACCAACACTTACATAGATTTGTTTTTTACCTTCTTTTTTAATTGTAAATCCTAGAATAGTACCATCATATTGTACATATTGGTCTTCCATTATAGAACCACAAAGTATACTTTTTGCAACCCCTATTGTCGGTTTATCAATTAAGACACCTATGTAACTGGCCAAGCCACATTTTCTTGGATGCAATATTCCATGTCCGTCGATAAGTAAAAGGTCATAATGGTTTTTTAAGAATTTTAACGTAGTTAGTATAGGCTTTGATTCTCTTAATATGAAAAGCCCCGGAATATACGGATGCTTTACAACACTCTTGGTGTTGACTGATTCAATCAACTCCAATGTATTTTCCTTCATTATTACAGCTGAACAATATGCGATGTTCTTCTTGTAAGATACGTCTACACCACAAATATACTCTATTTTTTTCTGAAGAGTATCCTCGGATATTACATTTTTTGCAATTTCTTTTTGCAAGTCTATTGTATTAGAATATATTGACAAATAGTCACTGAACATAATATATATATATATAAAATATATTTATCATCAATAAGTAGTAAATAGTAAAGGTATTCTTATTGATAATTAGATAGGGAAGAGAAGAGGGTAAAGCGACGTACTTATGTTAGAAAAACAATTTTCGATTAATAGAAGAGCAATTGTTAAATTTTTTTTATTATCTAAGAACTGTGAAAATGGAAGATGATAGTAAGAAATATCAGAGTAACAATATCATGAATATTATAAGACTACTGGAAGAAGCAAATCGATCGAAGTAATACTAAAGAAACAGCAAGAGACATAATCTTGTCTGTACTCTCATCGTAATGATTGTCGAAAATATGCAACTAAAAATTGTATGTATTATTTTAATGAATACAAAAAAGAATAAGAAATGACCTAGACAAGAATCTAGCAATACGTAGTTCATCCGATCATAGCTCACCCGATCAGTTCTTGAGCCACAACTCTTTATTTTAAATCTGACTCACTACACCAACTGTTGAGCAAACTGAGTTTAGCTCCTTTCTTCCTAAAGTCAAACTAGAGAAAATGGTTGACAGCCAAGGAGAAGATGAAGACGAGAAATCATTAACAATAGAGTTACATGCTGGTAATCTTTTTATGATATGGCTATATAAGAAGTAAAATTCCAGAATGTTACCTTGAATGCATATAAAATTTTTTTAACTGAACCGAAATCTGCCATTGTATTATATACAAATTCGATTAGCAGTCATTATCCTTGAATCTATGGAGGTGTAATACATAATGTAGGACAAACTTTCTTGACCTCTGTCAAAAGCTTTTGCAACAGATATTCTAAAAAAATTAAGATATTCTGATAAACGTCAAATTCAAATCTCTAATTTAGGTTCTTGCTCTTGGTAGATTCCAATTATATTTCATCGCAAGAAGACGAATTGATGTTACTGCTAATATTGATGGTATAGTGGCTGAATACAAGTTAATACCCATAACTAGCATGACAAAAAGTATTACGACTCCAATAAAACTTGTAGAAGCATATAGCTCTTTAACAAAAACGAGTGGTACTTCGTTTACAAATACATCTCGCAATATGCCACCGCCAACTGCAGTTAATACCCCTGCAAAGGCCATTGTAAGAAAGTTCAATCCAAATATATTGTAAGCAATGCTGGCTCCGATGACAGTGAATACTCCTAAACCAATTGCATCAAATTTCAAAAATAAATTCCAGTGTATTTTAATAGATGGATAAAGAATAAAAATAACAATTGCGGTAACTACGGTCACTACTAAATACAGCGGATTAATAACAACAGTAGGTGGGAATTTTCCAAAAATTATATCGCGTATCACCCCTCCGGCAACTCCAGTAATAGTAGAAAGAATAATGATTCCTACAATGTCAGATTTATGTTCAATCGCTTTGAATGCACCAGTGACAGCAAAAGCCATTGTACCAAATAAATCTAAGATTTGAATTAATACTGGTACAGATAGTAAGATATCTGACAATTCAAGTTGAATTATAAAGCCCCTAATATTAAATTCAGTTTCAAGAACTTGGTATGAGATAATAAAGAGTTGATGAATATTTCCTGCTATCAATTCTTTAGCATTCTACCTTATATACTCACGCCGCTAAGTTTGTCTTTTTTATTTATTTTGGTATGTTATTGTGCAACAAATATTATAAAACAAAATCCTTGTTTGTAGTAATGAGAAAGAGGTAGAGGAGTTGTACTTTCACAATATGGCATGGATTAAGTTGTAAAATACCACTTGTTATCTAAGAGGCTTTTTCTTCAAAATAATTTTACGGGGCGATTACTAGACGTGGCCTTAATGCAGAATCATGATGGCATTTTTTCTTGCATATGGGGCAATTTTTTCTATCTGTCGTTGAACATAAACAAATATGATTTTTTATAAATGAACTTGCAAATTTATTACTAAGACCTGTCTCATTACAAAACGAACATGGCATCATATTATAAGTCATCTTACTGCCATCGCAAATTTGGCACTTCTCTAAAGTGTATTCATTTGAGTTTAATTCTTCGTCTGGTATCATTAAGATCTAATATACCTCACAATTTCTCCTATATTTACTCTTGTCTATCTGATTTTTGTACATCTAAAAATAGTTCCTTGAAAAAGAAGTATTATGATATTTTAGCTAATAAATAGCACAATTATAAAAAGCATATGTCATCCGAAGATAGTTACGATAATTATATATTATATTTAGCTATTGATATTAACTACTAGCATTTAATAGATATTTTCTACTGCTAAAGGTAGGGTAGCTTTCATATTTATTGTAATGGTTTATCCTGGTGAATTCAATGGACTGGAAGGAAATATCTAAATCGAAAAAAGAAGTAAGAGCCAGTGACCGGAGGTCATGTGGGAACGTAATTGCAGAATATAATGAAAATATCATAGTAATCCAAGGTGTTGAAATAAAGTCTAGAGAGTATATGATTCCAAAATCTAAGGTGGATCATTATGATGGTAAAGAGGTTTATCTTAGTATACCATACGATAAACTATCAGAGTTTGATTTCTAAAATAGGAAGTGAGTGATATATAATTTTTTAACTATACTATTTTTGCAGGATCAGATGAGAAAAAAGTTTATTATTCTCTTATGTGGGGATATATTTTTCTGTGTGTCCCATATGAAGCAAGCTTTAAATTTTCAACTCAAGTAGCAGCACTGATAATAGAAAGATCATCAAGGAACTGTAATTCATCATCAATCAGTTAAAATAACATATATGCTGACTTCTAGACTTTAGGAGGAGAAATGTCTCCTGCAATCATCTGATTAATCTTTTGTAAATGTGTTGCTAATTCCTTTAAAACTTCAATTTTTTTATTGGGATAGTTTGCAAAACGAACCACATTTTCTATGAATTCAGGAATTGGAAAGACTTCTTCTCCTACTACTTCTATTCCTTTACAAGTAAGTAAATATGACTTTGAAATAGGGGCTACTTGAATACCAGCTAAAAGATAATTCTGTGACTCTTTCATTGCTGAACTAGATTTAACAAAAAGTTCTTTGAGTATTTCTGTTTGATAAGTAATCTGCCGTTCTATTGTGTTTATTTCGTCAGCCAGTTCACTTATTTCTCGAACGATATCTTCAACTTCCACACAGATAGTTAATTGTACCCCTATTATTATTATACTTCTTGATTTCCATTCAGCATCTCTAACTAATGTTTCCGATTACATATTTTATCGTCATATGTCAAAAAATTATCCTCT
This sequence comes from Nitrososphaeraceae archaeon, assembly GCA_035642715.1. Lineage (GTDB taxonomy): Archaea > Thermoproteota > Nitrososphaeria > Nitrososphaerales > Nitrososphaeraceae > JAJNBK01. The sequence continues at coordinate 18,467 of DASQRW010000166.1, forward strand.
TTTGCATGTATCAATATATATATCAAATAATAAACAAGACAATCGCAACAAGAAATCAGCAATATCATCTACAACAAATACTTCTCTATGCAAAGATAATATTAATTTGCAAAAATAAGACCCTTTTCCATTTAGGAACCTAATCCATCTGAACCTGGTAATTACACATTGTAAACAAACTTACTTCCCTCAGAGACGCAAAAATTACTCCAACGCTACTAACAATGTCGTAGTATTAATAAAATACAATGCCTTTACTGGTTCTCAGAAAACTTTCACACTCACCTGTCTAAAACAGCTCAAAAGCTGAAAGCCTATCTGTCTGCAGAATTTTGGATCCATCCTTTATATTTTAAATAGCCGTTATTGATCTGATACCGCTCTATAATATTAGAAAAGCAATAAGTTAGATAATTGTCATCTTTAATAGCCTACGAATACTTAAAGCAGGATGTACTAATGATAATCAAACATTCGATAGTATTGATGGGAGTATTATTATTAATCACACTTCACATTACTGCAACAATCCATCTTCTGCAATCAGATGGAACAAAGCATGCTATATTTGGTGATATTTTAAACAATAATGACAATTCTTTTACTACAATAACAATCACAAATCCCACCAATAAGAGCAACATGACAGCAAAAGATTCTACAATTGATCAAACGGCACATAGCTTTGAGGAATCTTTTGCAAAGCTTGTTAGCGAGACCAGATCTTTATCTCTTTCTTATCAGAATGAAATAGGCAAATGGCAACTAAATAATCATGATAATAGCTCTATGATTTCAATTACTAATGACTATCTACAAAGATTTCAAGACATAGTTGAGAAGTCCAAAGAATTAAAACCTCCTTCTGCAGGATATAAAAGAGCACTTGATCTTTTTACCAAATCTATTCAATCAGAAATGGCAAGCCACACACACTTTCAAAACTTTTTAGCTTCAGGCGATCTAAAAGAAGATGAAAGGTCAATTCAACTTTTCTCAGATGCCTTTAAGTATGAAAAGGAGGCATTTGATGCTTTCAAGACAGCTATTGACTAACAATTTTTTACGTTGTATAGCAGTAGATTAAAGTCTATAGTAGATTTATAATCGAGCGACCAGCGTATTTTTGCATTTTTTTGGTTATTTCCATCCACTTTTCATTATTTTTTGCAAAGCAATTGTATGTCATTCCTAGCATACTTGATGCGAAACCAGAAATTCAATGTCTTAAAACCTATCTATTCTTTATTTTATTTTGTAATGGTTACTTATCTTACTGCTTCGATTAACTACAAAGTTGATAAATAATATTCTAATATATAGTAAGGTAGACAAGAATAAATTAATTGTATTGAGAGGGGGATATGCTGACAAAGTAATAGAGTTCAACTAACTGTTCAATCAAGTTTTTCAAGACTATCACATAGGTAGAAGGAAGATGTTAAGCTATTCAATTATCCAAAAACCAATTCCATGCTATGAAATATTACAGAATTTTAGTTTAAAATTAATTATTGTTTACTACAATTATATGTTTCTTTGAATTATAATTATCAAAACCCTATGTTCTTAAAAATTCTATTAAGCATTTATCGACAAAGATTTTTACTAACAGTGGCTAATCAATAGGTCTTATATATATTAGTTTGACCTTTTAGAAACAAAATAATCAAGCTCTTACAACCCTAAAGCTGCCGATTCTTTTGGTGTATGCTAAAAGAGACTATTTAAGTATAGAAATATCAATACTATCCTATAATGAAAGAGATTTTCATTAAATTTAAAAGAGTGAAAAGGCCTGTATATTTTATCATCATGCGGCTTTCATCTATATTCTCACGACCTTTGCTTATTTATGACGACAAATGTTCTTCATGTGGAAAATTTGCAAAGGCTGCTAGTATTCTATCAAGAGGATGGATACGTACAGCAGGACATTATTTTTCAGAAGAAGCAAAAAATGCGAAAAAGTTGGTTTTTCCAGCAGATTATGATCCAACAAAGATGTTCTGGTTGATTAATGAAAATGGTGCATACGGTGCTAGGTCTGGCTTACTACCAGTTATGAAAGAGATTATTATAGGGATCTTTAAGGGCGAAAAGAATCTTGACAATTATGGCATAGTATGTGAGTATAGCAAAGAGATGTCTTGTATGTCTACAAAAAATATAATAAAAAGATTTATAAATATGATGCAAAATAGTAGTAAGTTTGCTTTTGAAAATTATTAGAGTTATAGCAATAATAATAAATTAGTATAAATATTATTGAAAATGGATTTATTTATTACTACATTTATAAATTAAAAGAAATATTAACAAATATTTGAGATTTATTGATGTAATTCTTTAGTAGTATTCATATAAAAGCAGAAAAGAGCTCGTATGGCAAAACCTAATCAATTGAGAGAACGAATTTTGATATATACGCAGAGAAAATTTTTTATTAATTATAGGTAAATTTACGCGATTAGGATAAAATAATCTAAAGATTCCGACTTTTTCTAAGCAAAGTGTCTGAGGCAAAAAACTGCATTGGCAGATGGATGTCTATCTAAGCATTACAGTTTAAAGCATATTTGTTTTTATTTTAAACTTTACAAATCTGTTCTGTAGCATTAAGAATCTTATCGATCATAATTGTATGTGATTCTATTAAAAAGATATAATTATATATATTGTGTATTGAAAAGTTGCGCTAGATTCTATTTCTCATAACAGTTACATCAATTCAAAAGAAGTGTATTCTATTACTCTTTATAATGAGATTGTTATATGCCAGTGGGCGCACTGTGTTTTTTTGCTCTATGCTCCTGTAATCTGTCTGGTTCACTGAACTTTTCCATACACATATCGCAGATAAACTCGGAATCAGTAGGTAGTTTGTCAGCAGGATTTATCTTTCCATTGGAAGATGATGACAACAGACTATACTATTATACTACATCTATAAACATTTTTCTGAGTCATCGAAGATGTACCGTTCCAACGTGCATTAACCATCATTTAAATCTGAGATTATTTCTGTTATATAAAGACCTTTAACGAATGCTACTATTATCCAATTTTTATGATAATTCATACTTCTTCTGAAATAGAAAAAAGGCTAAGACACAATCCCATGCTGGTAGAACTACAGAAAGACTTAAGGATCAATAAAAGACAATGTTTTATAATTTGTCAATCTGTTTATACTAGAATAAATTTATAGAACATTATCTAGAGAAATAAGGAATATCTGCTTATAACATGAAATTCACATTAGTAAATAATGACTATTAAGAGTAAAATAATGACAGGTATTGTGATCATGGCTGTTCGCACGGTAATGTCGAACGTAATGAAAAAGAGAAGATCGAGATAAGGCAAAGCAAAAAGATAGTAAAACAAATGAAGATCAATATCTATCTAGTAATTTAACAAAACATACATTGTAAAGGCAAATCCAAAGAAAAAAAGTTGTTGTTGATTAATAATAATCTGTTGCAGTTAGAATTATCAAGACAATTTCAGACAATTGCTGTTGATATTGGATTTGCATTTTATAATGCAAGGGTTGAATATTTATTATCGCTATGGTCACAATCCTTGCCAAAATCCTTTACTAATATTCTTGGTTTTAAGTTATTTTCTTTTCTTCAAGTCTTTTATCCTCTATTTGTGAATATATATTTATATATATAGGTATGTATGTATTGTTGATACTGCCAATTTCTAATTACTGGAAAATGCATAAAGATAATTAAGCCAATGGTTAAGATAACTAAGGCAAATATTATGAAAGTAGAGGAGAGACTACAACATAAAGTGTTACAATTCTTCCCGACAACATATTCATTGGATATGTATACTTGTAGTAGAAGAAAATGAAACCTAAAATCTGCATTTGAAATGTATCAAGATTATCTAGATTTGCTGGAAAAAATAAAAAATTACATATTATGACAAAAAGTGTTTGCGCTCAATAGAATCAAGATGAGATAATCAAGATTAATTAGAATTAAATGATTCGTAGTCAAAAGTCTAGTTAGTTAGGATTTTTTATATTACCAACTACTGTTAATTTGAATATTTACCGTGTTAATTGCAACATGAGAAACAATGTGTATGCAATGATCTTTGGAAATAGCATAAGATAGATAACAAGTAACTTACAAATATATATAAATGCTTTAGACGAGTTTAGACTTGTAGTGTATTCCTAAGCAGTGTACATGATATACACTCCCTCTTCTTATAGTATTATGGATCTTATTAGAATGAGACGAAGATCTATAATGAACTTATACAATGGATTTATGGTATAGCAAAAAATCACCAGAATTTGAGATAAAGAAGAGCAAGTCGATACTTCATCCCTTCATCGTAAAAGAATATGAAGGTCTTACTGTTAATCCATACCAAGGATGCCATCACAGATGCGGGTATTGCTATGCGACATATGAATGGTCACCAGAATTTTATGACAAAATATATGCCAAAAGTAATGCATCTCAAATACTTGAGAACCAATTAAAATCGTGGAGATCGCAAACTATCGATCCTGTAATGATATCTTCTGCTACAGACCCATACCAACCAGCAGAACTAAAATACGGTATTACAAGGAAATGTATACAGATATTACAGAAGTACAATGCCCCATACTATGTATTTACGAAATCTAGTATAATAAAAAGAGATTTAGAACTTCATAAAGGATATAAGAATAATTGTTTTATTGTTTGGTCCATAACAACATGCGACGAAAAAATCAGACGAGTAATTGAACCTGGTACGCCGCCAGCATCTTCCATCTTTGAAGTAATAAAAAAGTTTACATATTCTGGTATATGCTGTGGCGTAAATATTGATCCTATTATACCTCTGATCACAGATTCACAAGATCAAATCAAAACAATACTTGACAGTTACTACAAGTCAGGGATACAGTATGTATTTGGTGCAATGTTGAGATTGAGGTTCGATATCTGGCAAAGAATGAAAACCGTTCTAAAATTACTCGATATATCAAATGGAATTAATGACTTCAAACGAATATTTAGATTTGAAGAACCAATCAATCAAGGTCACAATATTACAGCCGACAAATTCTATTCAAAGGTAATACTGAATGATTTAGAACGTGAGGTAGTGAAGAGAAATATGATATTTGACTTTCCAGATCTGATTGGAAGGAGATATCTTAAAAGAAATATAGTTGATAGCACAAACCAACTTACACTAATGAATTATATATAAAACCTCTTCAGTAATACTCCTATTGAGTTTTTATTTCCTCAACTCTTCTTCTCGAGTTTAAGAGAGACAGAATTGATATAGTTCGTAGGTGCTGGACCGTCATCGAAGACATGACCTAGGTAGGCATCACATTTATTGTACAGTACCTCTGTCCTTCTCATAAACATGCAGCTATCTGCTTGTTCTATCAGGTTATCTTCTTTTATAGGGGCCCAGAAGCTAGGCCAGCCAGTTCCTGATTCAAATTTCGTCCGAGCTAAATAATTCGTTACAACAACATACACATTGATAAATCCCCTCTTCTTTGCAATCATTACATTTACCAGAAAAAGGCATTTCTGTTCCTTTATTCTACAGACTTCATATTGCTTTGGTGTGAGTTGTCCTTTCAGTACTCCTTAGGCATGAATCTGCTTTCTCTAGACATGATTCAAATTAGTTCAACCTCAGTATAAGTTTAGCTTTATGGTATAGTAAATACAAATGCATAGATCGACAACACGTTTTATTTATTATATATTATTGAAAAAGACCTAACTGACTGAGTATTCTTCTTCAAGGTTAGACGTATGCATTTATCATCTAGGCAACAATACTAAAAATCTAGACAATAACTATCCGTCTATCTTTGCATGTGTAATATGAGCAAAAGGCTTACGCATGCATATATTTGAAAGAAATTGTTATTAGTATAGTAGTAGTTAATAGAGCTAAATGGCACAACCAGCTGATAATAGTTTTGCAAAGGGATTTATTGCAGTATCGGGTCTTAATCTCGCATTATCATATGAAAACGCAGCCATTGATAGATTAGAAAACAGATTGTCTGAATGTATTGTACCAGAAGTCAAAGAGAAGATAAAACATCATCTAGGGCAAACTAGAGAGCAGCAGAAGCATCTACAAGAAAGAATAAGAGCGCTTGGAGGAGAGATTACATCAGAAAAGGGTCATTTACCTATACCAGGACCACCTCAATCAATAAAGGTTCTGATCGAAAGTCGTAGTACAGATAATGAAAGAGAAGTTTGGGAGTCATTAAATGACTTGATAATTGAGAGAGCGGAAGCTATCATGTATCGTGGTGGTATCCAAGCTCTTGAATTACTGCAAGCAGACAAGAAAACTATCAAAACTTTAGAGAAGATTCTTAAAGAGGAACAGGCATTTGGAGACTGGCTCGAGAAGAATAATCCAAAGATAGCAAAACGTTTAATGACAAAGCAGTTAGTAGATGAAAAGAAGCGTAAAAAGAAAAAAGCAGTAGAATATAAAGACGAGGTACACGAAACAGTACCTGCCTAGATAAATATAAAAATAAAATGGTTAAAGTATCAAATCACATTTGAAAAACTCTTAATTTAGCCTTTGTTATGCATTAGGCAATACATCCTTATTTAGAGCAAAAAATTAGTGCATTTAGTTAAATGCGAGCTAGAAAAGGTGTAGCAAAAACCTCAATGTTAATAGTATTTAGGCTACCATATATGCAACTTGAACTGTTATCGTTATTCGCAATTATGACCGCATATAAACCACAGATAGCTTATAAGCAAAAACTTGAACAAAAGATAGGTGAAGCTCTTGGTTTAGAAATGGCTGCCCAAAAAGCAGTAGAGGAATTGTCTTTAAAAGGGCTGTTGGATCAAGATGGACTCAAGGGCAAGTTAGAAGGAATGAGAAAAGAAGCTGGTAATCATCAGATACAGTTCGAAGAATTGGTTGAAAAGTTATCACAGTCAGAAGAATTAGACTCTGAAAATATTCAAGAAGTAGCAAAAGAGACTACACAAAAAGCTTCAGAGATAATGAAAACATATCTTGGTGAAGAACCTGACTCTTCTGAAGCAATAGAGTTTCTATGTCTGGCAGAAGGAGGTAAGGTAACGCACTATGAGGTTTTGAGTGCAATGACAAAAGGTGTTAAAAACAGGCAATTTGCAACTAAAGTAAAATCAATTCTACAAGAGGAGAAAAAGCATCTGCAGATGTGTACTCGACTAGCCAAGCAGAATGCTACTACTACTAATTCTTAGTCTTAATAACAAACAAAATTAAGGGAAAATAAAGAGGGCATGAGCTGAAAGCAGTTCCCAATAATATGGTACAATTCATCTCTTTAGAGATCAGGCATATTATAGGAAATGTTATCTAATTCAGAATAAAAAATGCAAGTGTAAGAAACTAACTTGGTTCTCCAATCTTTTATTTTACGATATTCAGTTTATATTCTAATATATCTTTCCAAACCTCTTCCCTTATTTATCTATTATATTTGATATTCCAATGCCTATACTATTGATACCATTTGAATTTGACAAGATCCGTTTTATTCTGCTTGGATGATTACAAATACTACCAACCGCAAATTCCTCTCCGATTTTTTATATATATTGTGTACTTATATCCAAAATAATGACGTTTATTCTTGAACTTGATATGTTAAACGATATAGTTGTAGGATCAATTCTGATTCTGATAGGACGTGTATCTGATAATAGAATAACTACTAATAATCGTGTATAATACTCAAAAAAATAGCCAGATCTAATATAGTTTATTCGTTATAAGCAGTTTTATAATCCTGATAAAGGATCTGCTTTATGTTTTCAGACAGATCGCTAATTTCTCGCTTATCATTTAGCTCATTTGTTTTTTTTGGAGCTATTCCTAATGAGTCCAACTCGTTCAGCCACCATCCATATCGGTCGGAACATTCTTTTTTAGTAAACATAGTTAGTTATCTGATATTATTCACAATATTATATTTAATGAATAGAGAAAAGGTTTGTATAGGCAATTTACTTAAACAATCGTAAATTTAGCTTCGGGTCTAGTAGGCATTGATAGAGTATATATGCATACAGTCTTTCTTTAATATCGGCACCATGGAATTATTTATAAATTGTTAGATTGGATATAAATAACAATAGTTGGCAATGATTCATCATTAATTGTTGCTATTATATAAGGATATTTTTAGTCACGAAATTGAAAAAAGCAAAAGAGATTCAAAGGCCAAAAAGAATGCTGAATGAGAAATAATATGAAAGTCCGTCAAATCTATTTTAAAAAGACAAATACGAAGCCATCTTTTGAAAAGAGGCGATAAATAAGACAATAAAGTATAAAAAATAATTACAATGATGTGTATAATTTTAGGATATAATTCATATTTTTTTGGACAATTTTTCTATATTAGAATAATCAATATGAGTAGTGACGACGATAGGACATTCGAGTAAACAACAATGTCATTATCTGAAATGATAGTGATAGTTATACGAAAGTAAAAAAAGGATGTGTATATTCTATAATCTAAGTATTGTTATTATTAATCTCATGTTCTTTCTTTGGATATTTTCTTATTATGCTTGGATTTTTTTGGCAATTGAGATCTCTTTCTTGATTCCTCGTTCTCATCAGTAGCAATTATGTCTGACTGTATTTCAGTAGATGGAATTTCTGTAGAGATATCAAGAGCTTGAGAAGACTTTTGAATAACTTCTGTTTGTTCAGTAGGTTCGTCAGCCATTATAAAAGGTTCATCTTCTTTTAGCTGCTCTTGACTAATCATTTCTTCTGGTAGTTGTGGCTGTTGTTGTTCTTGTAGCTGGGGTGCTTGAAGGTTTTTGGGTAACTTATCTATATCCTCTGATCCCCCCAATGCTACTACTGGCTTCCGCACAGAAGCTTTTAATCTAGTAGCTAGATCTTTTCTAGCTAATATTAATTCACGCTGTTGATCTATTAACTTGATAAATCCAAGATAGATTTGTTCTTGTTCTGCATATGTCTTTGTTCTAATCTCAGATAGAACGTCTTCAAATGAATTTGTAAATTGTGTTGCAAATTCACCCATTTTAGATATATATTCTGCATCTCTCTCTACCTGTCTTTCTTCTTCAGCTTCTCGAACTTCTTTGACCTTTCGCTCAGCTATTTTAGCGGTACTTAATATAATATCTTTGAGATCAGAAGCTGCATGTTTTACCTTTTTGACAATTTCTGATTCGTCATAATGATAGCTTTCTGGTTTTGATTCGCGAACGGTTGTTGTTGCAGGTCTTGGTCTATTTGCGAGTTGTTGACTTTCTTTAATCAATGCATCTGCTGTTGTATCCTGAATATTAATCACTTCTTTGTCTTGTTTTTCTTTTGGTTCTTCTTCTTTTACCTCTATTTCTTTAGTAGTATGAATTATCTCCTTTGCTGATGGTCTTAAACTTTTGTCTTCAGGCAATGGAGTCTCTTTATCAACTCTGTATTGCGATACATCACTATGATTTAGAACAACTGATCCGCCATCTACTGTGATTTTTGACTTTGGAATATCAAATCTAGAATTATCTGAATCGCTGAAAACTACAATTAAGCTGTCAGTTTCCTTTGTTACATGGCCAATAAGAGTCTGTTTATCATTTGAAAATACCGATTTGTTAAAAAGATCTTTTGGATATCTGCCTTCAAAGCTAGCCAATTCTCCATCAATATTAGGTTGCTTTGCTAAATTTTCAATTTTCGCAATATTTTCTGTAGCCAATTGTTCTTCAGTCCCTACCTGTTTTGCATCTATGAGTTCTTGTGCTTCTAGAGCTTTTTTCTCTGCTGCTTTAGCTCCAGAGCCTAAAGATTTGCTAATCACATTAGCTACTTTCTTGGCAGTCTTTTCCAGCGTATTTATAGAATCATCATGTGTATCGTCATCAATCTTAGTATAAGATAGAGTTGAATCATTTTTGTCTTGTTCCATACTATTAGAATGAGCATGCTAGCATAAAAATAATTGGTTGATATAAAATAATAATAATACAAATTTAAATCAAGGATTAACCAGTTATCAAGATTATTCTTGGAATTCTGGCGATATGTAAATCTACATACTCACCAATGCTTTCCAGGGGAATTAAAGTAAGAGGTTGTAATATTATCTTTTTTGCTGTGAAATTATCTCTAACAATGCAAACAATATATATATATATATATTACTGCTGCTAGCGAGCTAAGTTATTTAAGGCGTTATCTACAACTTTGTAGAGAATCAAACAATTCTAATATTACTTGTGCTAGTGCAGATTCCATGCAATCAAGCCTCAAGCTCAAAAATTAATACAAAAATTAAAAAGAAATTATGGAACTGGAGAAAGCACTTCTGTCAAATACAGAAGTGGAGAAGGACGTTCTTGAAGGGTCATCTCTAAATCTAGGAACTGTCCGTTCCTATATATAGTCAAGGTTATTTTATCACCAACTTTCTTATTTTCTGCTATGTAGGATATGAGATCTTCGTTCTGATTGACAATGCGGCCGTCAATTGCTGTTATTATATCTCCACCATGTTTTTTACCATATTGATCTGTAATGCTTCCATTTACTCCTACTTTATCAGCAGGACCATTCTTTACAATTGAATCTACTAATACTCCTTTGAAATTTGTTTCTAAACCTTCAACACTC
>DASQRW010000167.1:0-2542 GCA_035642715.1 Nitrososphaeraceae archaeon
CTTCCGTAAGGAGGAGGGCGGCTATAGAAGATGGCGTTGATGGGATGGAGGTGTAAGCATCAAGCTATGGCGAGATGTTCAGCCTGCCATTTCCAATAGCCCAAGGCACCTGAAAGTATATGTTGTGGAATTGTAGAATAAGATAGTAAATGTGTCGTGAAATACGTAAAGGACATATTCTATGCAATTATTGTTGATCCTATATGTGATGTTCAAGACATCCATCCACAATTTTTTAGTCTGTGATATCGTTAATTCCTTTCATAATTATTTTATAAATTTAGAATAAAAATGCCCACCTGATTTCAATGGTCATTTGGTTGATCAAGCTTGAGGAAATACTTATGTATTTGCGTGTGATCACTGCTGACTAAATATCCGCAAGATAATTAAGTTCCATTACATCATTAAATATCATATTTAGAAGTATTAGGAATAAAACAAACAACCTGCATTACAATACTTTATTTTTCTTGTCATTTTAAATATACAAGCTGACCTACCTCTAATCCACTATTTCCTATTTGATACTAATTTGTTAACTTACCTACCTAGTATAAAATATATATATATGATATATTAAACAAAAGGAAGTGGGCAGTCAAATGGTAACTGAAAGCACTATTGAGCCAATTACCGTGATGTTCGCTATCTCTGGTTTTTTCGGAATTGCACTCCTTGTTTCTGCATTTATAACAATAAAAGGTAACCGATTTAACAAAGCAGCAAAAAGAATAGTTAGAGACCATTAGATTAAATCTGGGATTTTATGTAATGTTTACATCAAAATATGTCGCGTGTCATTTGTCTTTCCCATAGAGAGGATGTCGATGGGTTGTCGTCGGCCGCTTTGATAAAAGCTGCTTTCAAAGCAAAATCGATTATTCTTGTTGATTATTCAAATTTGATCTCTAATCTGCAAAAACTGATAGAATCGCTGTCCTCCTCTGATTCAGAAGCAGTATTTGACAGAGTTTTTATATGCGATTTAGGTTTGAGCAAGAAAAATGAAAAAAATTTTATTGATATTCTCGGAAAACTGATCTCAAAAGGATGTAAGGTGACTTATATTGATCATCATGATCTCAACAGAGAAGTTGCAGATGCCTTAAAGCGTCTTGGCGTGGTATTAGTACACTCCTCAGAAGAATGCACTAGTATATTAGTGTACAATAAATACAAAAGGAAATTCAAACCACATGCTGCATTTTTTGCTGCGGCCGGTGCGCTCACTGATTACATGGAAAATCGACCTGTTGCATCAACGATCGTGTCAAGATTTGATAGACAATTTTTGATGTTACAATCTACAGCACTTTCATATATGATTTCTGCCAACCAACATAATGAGGAGTTTCTAATTCAAATCGTTGATACTCTTTCTCAAATGAAATATCCACATGAGATAGAAGGAGGATTTTTAATAGCTGAAAAATATGCAAAAAAAATTTCAGAGGCTGTAAATTCTATAGAGCAATCTATAATAAAAATGGAAAACCTAGCATATGCCAAAAGCACAGTCGAGTTATCTGCCAGTATGATGGTAAATTTTGTTTTGGGTGTTTCCGAAAAACCTGTTGCCATGGTCTATAAATTAAAAGAGGATATCAATTCCTTCGTCATTTCCATTCGAGGTTCAAAAGATTGTAAAGTTCATCTTGGAAGATTGGTGAATGATATTGCAACCGAGATGGGTGGCAGTGGAGGGGGACATGAGAAGGCAAGCGGTGCAGTAGTCCCAAGGCATAAACTGGATGAATTTATAAAGTCAATAGATGGACGTATTTCTAGTCTTTGACAAGTAGAAGATTAGCATTGTTAGTTTCTAGATTTTATTATATTCTAGTTTATATGTTTTAAGAAAAAACAGCTCTATAATATATACTACCAACTTGACATCTAACGCATTATTTGTTAAAGATTACATGGATGCTATAAAATCTGCTAAATAATAATCTCTTTTTCTCTGCTGAGAGATATAATTATTGTTTTCTTGATGTCATTCAAACATTTTAAATGATTTAATCATATCTTGAATCGTCTGCAAGTAAGCTGAATATTTTTTTGGATCGGCTTTATACGTAAATAAATATGCTTTATCATCCTTTAGAGTCCATATTTACATTGCTTTGTGTTTTTCTTCTTTATCATTAGTAGCAGTAAACTCTATTTTATGTGCTGGATTGCCTTCAATTGTAGTTGCGGATGATTCTAAGATCCAAATCAGGGTAGTTTTGTGTCATGTTTTCAATCTGCACCCTTGTAATTTCCTCGAGCGATACACTCTTTGAGAATAACTCTTCACTCGTAGTCCAATTCCAGCAGGATATGTACTAGAATCTCTCTCCTTTGGTGCTATAAATGTTATAAACCATCCAAATAGACAATTTTTTCCCAACTAGACGGATATTGTATGATTATTCCCAAATGGTCGTCTTCATAAGTCAACATGTTGCCTGATGGGGCAGAAGATATATGAAAAAAAACTAAGTGGAGGAGGGAAAATTTAAAGCAAGACTGAGAGACAGGATGGAAATGAATA
>DASQRW010000168.1:0-10115 GCA_035642715.1 Nitrososphaeraceae archaeon
TACAACAAGATCAAAATTGTTATAATTAGCACTTATCAAGAAGAAGAAGGAGTTGTAGCATCTAATTCATATACTCAAACATGGCAAGGTCAAACCAGCGATTCCTGTCAGTAGAGTGCTTCTTCACTTTGAGGTTGCATTCTTTTGCAAGGACATCTATTTGCTTTAGTGTGTATTTGTATGAATTTTCTATGTGAATGCTTTCGCCTTGATCAAAGTCAAAACTCTTGTCAATTTCCTTTATGTACACCTGCTGTTTGCATGTTGATACCAAGTGCATTTCTATTTGTCTCTTGCCTTTATTGTAAAAAGCATGGTGTTTGAAGAGCTTGATTAAACTCTCCACCCAGTTCTTTATTGATCCTATACAAAATATTCAGATTGAACTTGGCCGTGGTACAGGCTAAGTCATTATATGCTGCATTTAATATTTTCTCATTCTTGTGCAGATCAAACCCAACCAGAATTGAATCGCCTTTATTATTATTCAGTTTAGAGCCTAGAATCCTCAGCAATGATTCAGCTTCTTTTGGTTCAAAGTTGCCGATACTTGAACCTAAAAACACAATAATCTTTCTAGCAGAAATATTCTTGTGTGAAATAATCTGGTTCGCTTTCTCTATTCCATCAAGGAAGTCTGATGATAATTCTAACACATAAAGATTAGGAAACTCCTTTGATAGCATATTAACTGTATTTTGCAGCATTGAATATGATATGTCAATAGGAAAATAATATAGTGACTTTTGCTTCTTTCCTATGAAGGCCTGAAGCAGAATCCTTGTCTTTAATGAGCTGCCACTTCCAAGTTCTATAATGGCATTTGAACTATTACGTTGTATTCTTGCAATAGTTGATGAATAGGTTTCAAGGATAGACGCTTCTGTCCGAGTCAAATAGTATTCCGGCTGCCGGCATATTTCTTCAAATAACTCCGATCCTGTATGATCGTAAAAGTACTTGGGCTTTAGATACTTTGATTTTGCTCCTAAACTGAGCTTTACATCTTCAGCAAATTCTTGATTGCATGGTGATTTGGATAATTGGTTGTTGTTGGCCATTTTAGTAGCCATATTTTCTATTTCCATCTCACAAATAGCTAAATAATATTACACTTTTTCTTCAATCGATCTATTTCAAATATCATAGGCTGCTCTTGCAACTACTTCAGAAAGTGCTGGATGAATGTCAATAGTTTTTGTAATAGTATCAATACTTCCTATATGGTTAGCACCATTACCACTACCAGCGGCTTTCATAGCTACTAAAACCTCGTGAATAAGAATTGATGCTTGACTTCCAATAATATGGCATCCAAGTATTTTTCTAGCTTTCCTACTCACAGGGAACTTTACAAAACCATCACTATCTTTGATGGCTTGTTCCATTGCAGTATTGATATATTGATAAATGGAAATACAAGATTCACTATAAGACTTCTTTATACCGATTGTGGCACATGTCTCTTTTCTGTCGCCTGATCTGTATGCCGGTATATTCCAAAGGAGACGAAAACGACTAGAAAAGGAATTTCTGACATTATCATATACACTGAGTTGAATGTAGAAAAATTTGGATGGCGACATATGGATTTGTTAATTTATACGCGAAATAGAAAGGCAAATTCTATAGCAAACAGATTATTGGAAAATAAGGAAGTGGTTTATGTTGGCAAAAGCATTGGAGAGCATACGATTGTTTAGCTATTATCTAAATAATTGGTATTGTTATAAATTTGACTATCAAATTATGTTTCTAACTAACGGTAACGAAGTTATTTACTTGCTAATATATGTGTATCCAATAATTGTTTTTGAATTGTTAGCTGAACCCCATTCAACTATAGGCTTCAAACAGATAGAGCCTGCTAATAAAACTAACTATGTATTATAGTTATGATTTATGCCTGTCGATATCTAGTAAAATTAAGCATTAAGGCAAAGCAACAAATTTGTGCTCTTTAGTTTGGGTATCATAAATGATAATGCCTCCTTCTTCAAACAAACCAGAAGCACTTTTAACTTTTTTATGTGCTGTACCTGGATTAAGAACTAGTGTTTTTCCGATCTTTTCATCACGCCTTTTATGGGTGTGTCCATGAATAAATATATCATACATTTCACTTTTAATAGCAGCCTCTCTAAGCTTTTCACTTGTTCCGTGATAAATCCCAAATCTTAAACTCTCAATCACTCTATCAGCAAATTCATCTTCCAGCTCACCACCCATATTCATGAACTTTTTTAATAGCCCTAGCTTTTCTCCATCATTGTTACCTAAAACCCCAATTATTCTAATGCCTGGTAATTCGTCTTTTAATTTTTTGAATTCGTCAATCACTCCAGGGAATATAAAATCGCCTGCATGAATAATCAAACTCACTTTTTCTTCCTTAAATATTTCAATAGCTTTTTGTACATTATTAATATCATCATGCGTATCTGATATTAAGCCTATTTTCATGAAGTTAGTATCAAATTGTGTTCCTTTTACGTTTATCTAAAGCAACAATAAAAAAATGTATATCCACTTTGATATTCTACTGTGATCTTAATTATCTGGTATACATCAAAACTTAGGGTCTTTTGAATTAGATATATACAACAATCTGCTGAAAATATAGGAGATAAACGAGAACAAAAAAGAATATTTTGCAAAAGAAGGTTTCTATAATGACTTAGGACAGGAAACTGCTAATTATATTGGCAAAGATTGAAGACTGTAGGATAAACGCATATCTTATGCACCACAATCAAAACTAACCAGACTTTGTTCTTCAAGATAGTATACAAAAAACCCACTATACGCTGTTCTTACTCCAATTCACATATGGCAATTTTGAGTAGTGGTTTTGCAGGAATTGAAGAAGTTTTTCAAAGCTTCAGAAAAAGGCAATATCCTGATTTGTTAAATACTACTTACCCGAAATACACAAATGGCTGAAAGTATGAAGAAAAAACAGTCCAACCGCTCCTGTGACGTTCTAATTATAGGTGGTGGTTCTGCCGGTCTTCGAGCTGCGATAGAAGCGCATGATGTCGGTGCTCACGTTCTCATAATTAGTAAAAGTAGAAAAGGAGATCCTCATACAGTTCTTGCAAGAGGTGGTATCAATGCAGCTCTTGGTACTATGGATCCAGAAGATAACTGGATGATACATGCAGCTGATACTCTAAGAGAAGGAGCATTTCTTGCAGACTACGAAAGAGTTGAGGTACTTTGCAAAAATGCACCTGGTGCTGTGAATGAATTAGTCAATTGGGGTGCCAGGTTTCATAGAGAGAAAGATGGTAGATTAACACAGCGATTTTTTGGCGCCCACACTTATAGAAGGACTGTATTTTACAAAGATTGGACTGGTGAGGAAATAATTCGTGTTTTGATGGAGCAAGTTCAACAACGGAAAATCGAAATTATAGATAATATTTACATCACAAAATTATTAAAATCAGTTAATGTAAATGAAGAAGGACCAGTAGGAGAGAAAGAAGGAGAAGGGGAGGAAGAAGAAGAAGTCCAAGGAGCAATTGGCATAGACATCGAAAAAAAAGAAATTGTGATATTTGAGTGCAAGTCTTTAATACTTGCTGCTGGTGGATATACGCGAGTCTATTCAGTCAGTAGTTCTAGAATTTTTGAAAACTATGGAGAAGGAGTGGCTCTAGCATATGAAGCAGGCGCAGATTTGGTAGATATGGAGATGGTACAGTTCCATCCTACCGGAATGGTTTGGCCAGAAAAAGCATTGGGTACTCTAGCCACTGAAGCAATACGTGGCGAAGGAGGCAGATTACTAAATTCAAAAGGCGAGAGGTTCATGAAAAATTACTATCCTGAAAGAATGGAGCTAGGACCACGTGACATAGTAGCCCGCGCAAATTATAATGAAATAGTTTCTGGCAGAGGTACAGAACATGATGGAGTTTGGTTGGACATAACCCATCTACCAAAGGAGAAAATTTTAGATAGACTGCCTACTATGTATGAACAATTCAAAAATATTGCTGGAATCGACATATCCAAGGAGAAAATGGAGGTTGGACCGACTGCACATTATTCGATGGGTGGAGTGGTAGTAGATATAAAATGTAGAACAAACATTACAGGTTTATTTGCTGTTGGAGAAGTAATAAGTCAGATTCATGGTGCTAATCGTTTAGGTGGAAATAGTTTATTGGATACAGTAGTTTTCGGAAAAATTGTTGGTGGTGAGGCAGCTAGATTAGCAAAGAAACTAGCAGGAATAAAGAAAACCGCAGGACCATCATCACAGCTACAATTGAACGTTAATAACCAAAAAGAATTTGAAGATGATCATGGAATTTTTATAGTTAAGGAACCAATTAAGTTTCGCAATGAAATACAAGAATTGATGAAACAGAATGCAGGAATAATAAGAGAAGAGACAAAGCTGCAAAATGGATTGAAAAGAATTTTGGAATTGAAGAACGAGTTTTACTCTAAAGATAATATTTTGAAAGAATTCACAATTGATGATGATGATGGTAATGGTGAAAATGTTATTTTAACTTGGGAAATAAAGTCGTCGCTAGTTGTTTGTGAGGCCATAATAAGAAGTGCTCTGATGCGACAAGAGAGTAGAGGAGCTCATTACAGGTCTGATTTTCCAAATCTAGATGACGAAAAATGGAATGTAAACATCTATTGCAGGAAGGAAGGTAGCGAAATGGTATTGTTTAAGCAGAATGTTAAAGAAATCAAAGGACCGTTGGCAGATTTGATTGAAGCACACGTCAAACCAGAACACCATCGTGAATTCGAATAATTAGACATGTCAACAATTAATTTTCTGAAACATCAAGATAAAATTAAATGGATCAAATGAAGTGAATAAAAAGAACTATTTCAAGCAGGTAAATAATTTCCTATGACAGTGCTATAATAAAAAACTTACATATAATATTATATCACCAGGTGATTTATTGAGCTAAATGAATGAATGAATATGAGAACGCACGTTAATTTCTTGTATTTAATATTATAAGGTGTTCTAGGTCTGTGGGATAGTGCTTCCATTCCTTTTTCCTTGTGTCTGTTATTGCACTTATATAGTATGTCTTTCTGGACATACCGTATTTCTTACAAATAGTTCTTGCAGTGTAACCAGTCCATTCATGTTCATTTATTAAATTAAACCTCGTACTGATTTCTATAGAGATGCACTTCCTGACAGCAGAAGTGTAACCTATGTCTGTAAGTGAATTTGTTACCTATCTATGCAAGTACAACATTTATTCTCATAAGCATCAAGACATTATTATTATTATTATTTTGGAATTACAGCTTGTTAGATTAGATGTCAAATATTACGTTCTTTGATTGATTGTTGCCGTATTCGAGCATCAACGCGGCAATGATCATCACATATACCATAACTAAGTCTAGTACTTACAGGGATAGGTGAAAATGAGTGCTTACAGGAATATATTGCACTTATGCTAGAGAGATGCTGACGACATGAAGATCTTACTTCCTCTTGCCTATGCTGCTTGTTGGCTAGGTTCAATTCTAAAAGTATAACAATATCTATATCTTTATCTACAAACTATATCCGATTGTTCGTTTGTTATAGTGGCTATAATAATCTATATCAATATAGTTATAGTAATTCCAATAACATGAAAATAATAATAATAATATATGCATCTTCCAAGTAAGTAAAGGTTGCTTGAATACGAAGAAAGATGCTATCAATCTTCATAGAATGCTAAAAGGAAAGATCGAAATTCATAATAAAGTATCTGTAGAAAATGCTTTTGATGAAGAAAAAGGGACGCTTGGTTTAATATACACACCTGGAGTAGCATATGTTGCTACAGAAATAAGTAATAATAAAGAATTGGTATATGATTATACATCAAAGTGGAACAACGTTGCTATAATATGCGATGGAACACGAGTTCTTGGATTAGGAAATATCGGACCTGAAGCAGCACTTCCTGTTATGGAAGGAAAATCTGTCTTATTCAAGATTTTGGGTGGCATAAATGCATTTCCATTATGTATTGCAACAAAAGAAAAAGAAGAAATAATTAGATTTGTTAAGGCGATTCAACCTGTTTTTGGAGCAATAAATATCGAGGATATAGAATCACCCAAGGTCTTTGATATCATAAAAAGACTTCAAAATGAACTTACCATACCTGTTTTTCACGACGATCAGCACGGAACAGCAGTAATCACTTTGGCGGCATTGATAAATTCTCTAAAATTATTGAGCAAAAAATTAGATAGTATAAAGGTAGTTATCTCAGGATCAGGTTCTGCTGGCTATGGTATTTTCAAAATTCTGGAAAAAGCAGGATGCAAAGATATTGTTGTAACTGATAGCAAAGGAGCAATATATGAAGGAAGAAAAGATCTAAAGGATTATGATGATAAAGACGGAGATGACTATAACAATAATAATAATACACCCAAACAAGAAATATCCAGAAAAAGTAATCCAAGGAAATTGACAGGGAGCTTGGCGGATGTAATTAGAGCAGCAGACGTTTTCATAGGTGTATCTGGAAAAGCTGGGCTTTTAAATAATGATATGGTGAAATCAATGAATCATGATGCCATAATATTTGCATTAAGCAATCCAGATCCTGAAATACCTCCTCGAGATGCATTGAAAGCTGGTGCAAGAATTGTAGCTACTGGTCGGTCAGATTTTTCCAATCAGGTTAACAATGCTGTAGTATTCCCTGCAGTTCTTAGAGCATTGCTTGATATGAAAGCAAAAGGTTTGGATGAAGACATGTTGGTAGCTGCTTCATATGCTATTGCTTCCCTAGTTGAGGGGCCTCATTTGAAAGAGGACTACATAATTCCTAAGGTAAACGATCCTAGAATTCTTCCGATTATCACACAAACACTGAAAGATGCTATTAAAAGTCACATGAGTAAAGATAGTAACAATATGGTTTTACATAAGACATAAAAATAGAAATATATTGCATACAAAATGAATCTACAACATTAGAATCTTATTTTGAAGGCCAAAAAGAGCCATTACAGTTAATGTACATATATATCCGTAGTACAATCCATGTCATATTATATGAGCGAATATGAAAATTTAAAGACTGCAGATATTGTGGCTGAAGCGTTAATTGATTGGAATGTAAATGTTATTTTTGGATTACCCGGTGACGGTATTAATGGTTTTATTGAAGCATTAAGGCAAAGGCAAAATAAAATCAAATTCATACTGGTGAGACATGAAGAAGCAGCAGCATTCATGGCTTGTGCATATGCAAAATATACCGGAAAACTTGGTGCGTGTGTTGCCACTTCAGGTCCTGGAGCTATACATCTTTTAAATGGATTGTATGATGCCCAAGCAGATAATACTCCTGTTATTGCAATAACTGGAAGTACATACACAGATTTGATGAATTCAAATTACCAGCAAGATGTAAACTTGCTACAGCTATTTTCAGATGTTGCAGTTTACAACACTATTATAAACAATCCTGAACAGACCGAGATGGCTGTCGATATTGCATGTAGAAGTGCAATGGCGCAGAGAGGAGTAAGCCATATTACTATTCCAATAGATGTTCAAGAAATGAAATTGAAAGGAAGATATTCCAGACACAAAGTTGGGGGACATACATCTGATGTTAATGTTCCTACATTTACATCAGATACAAAGTTGATAGAGAAAGCTGCAAATATTTTGAACTCAGGAGAAAAAGTGGTAATATTAGTAGGGCAGGGAGCACTGGCTGCTGGAGATGAAGTGATATCTGTTGCAGAGAAGTTAGGAGCACCTGTAGTTAAAGCGTTATTAGGTAAAGCAGTAATTTCAGATACTCATCCGGTTAGTATTGGCGGACTAGGACTTTTGGGAACCGAGCCAGCTAGTGATGCTATGAGCGAAGCTGATACGTTGCTTATGGTTGGAACATCATTTCCATATATAGATTATCTACCAAAACCAGGTCAGGCAAAAGGAATTCAGATAGACATAAAGCCAGATAAGATTGGTTTACGATATCCTGTAGAAGTTGGATTAGTAGGTGATTCCAGGCTTACATTAGCTGCTTTACTTCCTCTTTTACGGCAGAAGGAAAGCTTTGACTTTTTAAAATCAAAACAACAAGCAATGAAAAATTGGATTGGCTTATTAAAAGAGCAAAGTACTAGAACTGACAAACCAATTAAACCACAGGTTATTGCTGCTGCTGTATCTGAGGAACTTGAAGATGATGCCATAATATCTGTGGACAGCGGAACAATTACTAGCTGGGCAGCTCGTTATATCAATATCAGAAAGGGTATGAAATTCTCACTATCTGGTACCCTTGCAAGTATGGCATGTGGTTTACCTTATGCAATAGCAGCACAGATTGCTTTTCCAGAAAGACAATGCGTGGCATTTGTTGGAGATGGCGGATTTACAATGCTTATGGGCGAATTTGCAACAGCAGTTCAATATAATTTGCCAATTAAGGTCGTCATAATAAAAAACAATACACTGGGGATGATTCGATGGGAACAAATGGCTTTCCTTGGAAACCCTGAATTTGGTGTAGAATTTACGCCAATTGATTATGCAAGATTTGCTGAAGCTTGTGGTGGCAAAGGTTATTCCATTAGGGAGCCTAGAGAGGTAAGTTCAGTTATGCATGAAGCCATGGCTGAGAAAAAACCAACAATAATTGAAGCATACGTAGATCCATTTGATCCACCCATGCCACCAAAAGTAGAGGTAGAATTTGTTAGGAAATTAGCTGAATCATTTGCGAAGGGACAACCATATGCTAGAAGAATTGGTTTGACTTTGTATAGGAACCAGGTTCATGAGAGATTGAGAGATTTTCATCACCATGATCAAATAGACCATCATGATCATCATCAGCAAAAGTGAGCTGACGCGTATGGGAAGCTTGTTGTCATTATCATTTATTTCAACCTCTTCAATGTTAGTACATTCCTATAACGTGAATTGGAACTTATATATGTCCTGAACAAAAATCCAGGAATTCGCTAACCTCAAAACGACACGAATAACAGTGAGCTTGCCATTTAACATATATTGATGAAAAGATTGGTAATTGAAATTGGACAGATAATACATGATTTTGCAATAATTATGACTGTAGCAGCCGTTATGGCGCTAATATATATCATTTAAGCTATAGCAACCGATGGTTATCGGTTTTATTCTTGCAGGATGATAATTGGCCCTTATAGTCGGCTTTTTAATTTCATATTAAATGTTGAATATATAGTTAAAGCAGGTTGGAAGTTTAGAGAAGATCTACTAAAACGTAGAAAGACAATGTAGTAGACGGATAAAAGAGAACAGCAAACTTTAGATAATAAAATAAATAAAATAAAAAACAAAAATAGGCAGATATTGTCAACTGTACCTACTAATTCTTCTTCTTTATCTTGTACCTCGCAGCGATTTTTTTCGCCGTCACAATGATATAACTGTTGTATGCATATAGTAAATCCTACATGAGCACGGTCATTTAAGTTGCAATTCTTACATACTGGAGCCCCATTTCTTATTTCAACTATGATGTCTTTATTTAAGAAAGTATCATAGAGCAATGCTTGCTTACCATTAACAAATTGCTTAAGGAAAATAGGATTGTCTATTGATTTCTTATCGTCTGAATTCAGCCATTGCATAAATGCTTTTCTTCCCTCCTCAGCAATATTGCATCTAAAAGGCAAATTCTCTAATTGTATGATAGCATTACTGGAATTTACGTTTTGTCCTCTTCGTCATATACTAAAGGTGTCTAACTGATAATATTATTATTACTTACTGATAAACAGACAATATTAGAAACAATCTTTCTTCGATTAACTTACAAAACTTCCCTCAAGTGGATATCCTCTCTCTTCCCAATCTTCTATTCCACCGGCATAGCGTCTGATGTTCTTATAACCCATACGTGTCAAAAGCTGATACCCAATTATACTTGCAATACACGATGTATTAGAACAGTAAATGATAATCTCATCACCAGGATTAAGTCTTTTCTTTGCATCCTCTATTTTGCTAATATTGATAGAGCCAGGGATATGTTTAGCATTAAATGCCCATTCACCTAATGCATTTACTAGTTTGAATTTATCTCCAC
>DASQRW010000169.1:0-8458 GCA_035642715.1 Nitrososphaeraceae archaeon
CGTTTGTGAAGAAGCAAGATGTCCTAATATATCAGAGTGCTGGGGAATAGGAACGGCTACAATTATGATCATGGGAGACATATGTAGTAGAGGATGTAGATTTTGTGCTATTAATAGCGGTAAACCAGCTTTGCTTGATGCGGGTGAACCCGAAAGAGTCGCTAAGGCAATTAAAGAATGGAGATTAAGATATGTAGTAATTACTTCTGTATGCAGAGATGATTTAGAGGATGGAGGAGCAGAACACATAGCCAAGACAATCAAAGCAATAAAACTTTTATGCCCTACAATAATAGCAGAATCACTGATCCCAGACTTCAGGGGAGATGACGGCTCGATAAAAAAGATAGTTAAATCTAAACCGGAAGTCATAAGTCATAACATCGAAACCGTACCTAGACTTACTCCTAAAGTTAGAGATGCTAGAGCTTCATATGAACAATCACTTCTAGTTCTAAAAAAAATTAAGGATATTAATTCATTGATTTATACAAAATCTTCTATAATGCTAGGTCTTGGAGAGTCAGAAGAAGAAGTGATTCAGACAATAAAGGATCTGAGATCAGTTGGAGTAAGTATATTGACTATAGGCCAATACCTTCAACCAACTCCTAAGCATTTGCCACTTGTCGAATTTATTGCTCCAGAAAAATTTAATTGGTTTAGGGAAATTGCAGAACGAATGGGATTTGTTTATGTAGCATCCGGTCCACTTGTTAGAAGTTCTTATAGAGCAGGAGAATTTTTCTTGGAAAAAATTTGTAATAAGATGTAATTGTGTCTAGATGTTGTTACTCATGTAGTATGTGCAAAAGTATCAGTCTCAGTATACAATTTGTATTATTATCCATCTCTAAAATACTTTATATAAAGAATTGTTTCAATAAGCAACATAACATTATATCATAATCCACGAGATATAATAATGAAAAACATGTAGTGTATATTAAGATGTCATTGTAATTATCATGGCTATTCACGGATAAATAATCATTATATCTTGAGTTATGTGGTTAGCTCTTGAAACAATGTCTACTATAGGCATATCAATGTATGAATGTTTAATTCTCTAAAGCTTTTGTGCCCATTTAACTTTATCCTCTTTTCAAAAATGAATTAGCTAGATATTGATTATTAATTCTTCTATTAAGGACTTTTAACAATCAGCTACTAAAATGCCTAAGTTGTAATAGTATTTTACGATCATTTAAAACATCTTTTACTTTCTCTACAGCTGTTTCTTTTATTTTAAGATATTCTTCATTATTGCTCTTAAATCCTGTTACAATAGCCTCGAGTCTTGCCTTTTTATTGCAGTGATTTTCTATCTGTTTTCTTTCTCTTATACAAGATATACGATAAGGGATTAAGGCTTTGCTTTTCATTTCTCTATTTGATTATTGAAATACGCCATAGCTATGTGTGATTGCTGTTTATTGAATCCTAACTTATTTACTTCTCTCTTAAGTCTTTCCTATCTGCGTTGAATATCTAGTAGGTTTGTATTTGCAATTTCAAGAAGGTTAATGACATGTCGTGCACTCATACCTGCAGCTTTAGATAATCTATATAACTTTAGAAAAGACTCAATATCACATTTAGTCTCTTCATAAACCATATTTAGATTGTGTAGTTGTTTTAGCTTCCAATACTCTTTGTAGAATTTAGTTACCTCTGACTTTCTCTCAGGTTTAATTCAATAGCTACTTCTAATAGAGTGTTTCTATCAGAAAAGAGTTTGTAGGCTTGGGCGGCTAAAGATAAGTGTAGTTGTTCCTGTTCGCAATTTTCTCAGTATCATCTTGTTGTTTTATTCCTTCTGTCTTCTCTTCAACTCCCTTATTCAAAATAACTCCTATATCACGTGGAGATATTCTTACCTCCTTATCTATTTCACGATAAGTCTTGCCCTGATTATAGTAAAGCTCTAGTACAAAGTCTTTCTCTTTCTTGTCTGGTTAATATCGTCATATATATTTTGTATCTTCAAGAAATATATAGCATAATCGAATCTTAAAGCTGTTACCTCTTGTTATCATTTGATACCAGTTTTGTTATCATTGTTATCTCTTAGTTATCTCTGTTATCATCTACTTCCAACTGTTACCAATGCACAGTATTTGAATTCAGAATATCTATACTAATAGTGTCATTTATACTGAATAAGGATGGTTATTTTAATATTGAAGTTTATTTAATATTTGAATATTCAAAAACTATAATGCATACCTTTTGTTATCTCTCCCATTTCCTTTTCTTTTCTACTTTTGCAGGTGTTGTTTGGGTGTTATATGAATATGTATATTTATATATGTATATATTGTATGTATATATGTATATATATCTAAGCTGACATGTTGCAGAAAGCCAGCCTATTGTTAGTAGAGACATTCTAACTAGTAAGATCTGACATAAGAAATCCAATGACAGGAGTCTTCCCTTTGAATATGATAAATATATATTATTGCTCTAAATTCATTAGAGAAGATTCTGGCTGATCCCAAAGGTTACAATAGGACTAGTATTATCCGGAACTATTTGTTACACCAGTTAGTGCCTGGAAGAAAGGCTGATATTCAGGCGATAAAGGTCCAACTACTCCAAGCTGAGCCAAAAATGTAAGGTCATCACGAATTGCTTTGTGTTCTACTATTTTTCCATCTTCACTAATACGATATATATGAACTGCTTCATAAGAGATTTTATTTCCTGTAGGCTGGAGAATAAAGAAATTGCCTGTGTTTGTACCTGTTACCTTTATTATAGAAACAACGATATCACCTTGTGTAATGATTGCCTGTTCTTCGTGGTGAAGATCAGGAAAAGCAATACGATTATTTTTTATAGTATCTATAAATTCCTCAGGTCCTCTAAGCTGTCCTCTAACTGGATCTACCTGCGATTCATGATTAAAATATTGTGGACTTATGAACTGAGAAACATTTCTTACATCTCCTGTATTAAAAGCTTCAATAACTTGTCTGGCAACCTTAATATTGTTTTCTTCAGTTGCTTGTACATCTTGTCCTGATGCGTTGTCTACCACATACATTGTAGGCAATATTGCTACAAGCAATAATAATCCAAAAGATGTTGAAGCCATTAACACACTTCTTGAATCATGCTTCAATAGTTCTGGAGACTTGTATTCAAAACACATAATATTATCATAGTGGTCTTATGACTTAAGAAGATATTAAATTTCTCGGCTATATTCTTTCTATTGTACATGCACTGCCATTATACAAAGCCTACAATTCATAAAAAACAATTATACCATAAGAGTATCAATAATACCTCCACCATATCCACCATCTCCACTTTTGCTTATTTTGTCAAAAGCAGCAAGATTTGAGGCTATTTATTTTAGTGGAGGTATCATAAACTGATATCTCCACTCATGACTGTAGTATCTCCGCCATAATGTTGCCTGATCAGAGGGGATATAAAATAATTGGTTTTCCAAGAAGCAAAAGAAAGATATTTAATTATAATAAGAAAATACCTAATTTTTAATAATCATCCTCAATGCCTGGGGTAGTGACCGCCAAAATTAAAGGTAATTGTCCCCGTGTTACTTTGAAGCAGTGTTATCTTTATTCTCTTGGTTTTGTCTGAAATTGAAAGTTATATCCTGTGTTACTTGCATGATATGGTAAGAAACTTTGCTATTATCAGTCAATTGCTATGAGGCGGCATGAATTTTATCTTTTATATTTGGAAAGCTATTGCAAGTGTTCTCTCGTGATCATATTATAATAATATATACCACTGAAACGAATCGGTCATGGTTGAAGAAGAAGGTGGGTGATTTAAGATATCATTAGATATGTTAATCGGAATGGTTTTAGGTATGGCCTCTAGTCCATTAATGATGAAAGGAATCGCGCTACTTAGGAGAAGAAGAAAACTTGACAAAATATTGCATGAAATAGCTGAAATGAGGGAAAAAAATTATCAGCCCATATAAAGAGTTCAAGCTATATATTGAGGACAAATTTTTAAAAACTTAATAACGACAAGTATGAGTATCCAAAAAGTAAAATAAAATGATATTTTCAACTTAAAGTGCAATCATTCTAGTAAAAGATTATAATAATAATAGTAATTGTCAATGACCAAAACAGGTATAACAACGATTTGTTTGGCACCGACTTTTTATAGCTTTTGGAATAGGTGATCTAATCTTACGTGGAGTAATTGCATTATACTCGAATATCGAGGAGATCAGGCAAGCAATTAGGAATATAATAGAAAAGATCAATCAGCTATATTATAGCTATTTTATGCCCTTTAGAAAGGTATCAATATTATCATTATCAGATTACAATATATCCTCCGATAAATTGAATTATTAGTATTTATCTGAAGTATAATAACTCTACATGAATCTCTCAGTAGTTGATAGAGATCTTTTTAAAGATAGCCTAATGTTAATATTCAAACTAAAGCGTAATCCATATTATAATCTATTTGGAACATCATAATATCTTTAAAATTATGGACAATAATAAGAAAGAAGAACAAGAAGGTCCACAATGAACAAATTTTATCTGTCATTCTTGTGGTATTGCATTTTGGCGTAGAGGCCTTAATTAGGGCTAATAAAAAATGAAAAAAACGTCTACATCGGTTGACCTAATCGTCGAGTTGTGAAACTGCTCTGCTTCTTTTCCTTTAACTATTAAAGTTACTTTCTAACTCTTAAAGATATGTCTTATTAGCATGAAAGCCCGTAATCTATAACAGAATAACAATATTATGGCACAGCATCAATTGACAACACTTCAAATTGCCACCTTCGGTGCGGAAGGTCAGGATGGAATAGCATTAGGCATAAGGAGTTTTCCTGTTCATAAGTTGGTTTTAATTTGTTTTACCTCAGATAAGAGTAAAGCTGAGGAATTCTCAAGGAAAATTCGAACCGTTCTGGGACTGCCGGTTACAATAACTCTTGTAACAAAAGAAAATGTTATCAGGGATACTATGGAAAGAGTAAACGAAATTTTAAATCTCAATGCGAAAGAATTCCGGCAGGTCTTGATAAATGTAAGCTCTGGAGACAAATTAATTGGTTGCGCTGCTTTATCTGCCGCATTTATAAATGGTATTAAGGCATTTGGAATGGATTCAACACATACTGTACCATTGCTAATGCCTGTTCTC
The DNA here is from genome assembly GCA_035642715.1 of Nitrososphaeraceae archaeon. Taxonomy (GTDB): domain Archaea; phylum Thermoproteota; class Nitrososphaeria; order Nitrososphaerales; family Nitrososphaeraceae; genus JAJNBK01. The sequence goes on from DASQRW010000169.1 coordinate 5,167, forward strand.
AAATTAAGCTATAATGAAATAATATCAGAAGCAAAGATAAAAATTCTAAAAGCTATTGATAGTGCCGGAGGAGTTGTTGATAGCTTGGATCAATTAGAGCAAGCATCTGGATATGGAAAACCACTATTAAGTTACCATGTGCAAGGAAGCAAAGAGTCCAAGGGTCTAGCTGATTTAGGATTACTGGAAGTTGAAAAAGGTGAAAGGGGCAAGATCTCTACAAGACTTACAACCCTGGGAAAGCTTTTGATAACAAGTAATGCTCTAAGTTAGGTAGGTATATGTGTGTGCATATTAACCAATTTTTCTTTCTAACATCTATCGATAGATTCTCTCATTTCTTTAAATGTTCAAGCTATTTTTTAACTGTTGGAGCATCACCATAAATAGCAGAATTTTGATAGCTACTACATCATGAAAATTAGCTCTTTACAAATACTTAGTTACAATGCTAAAAAAGCCTTAGTAAAGGGCATAATCATAGGTATTGTTACTACAATAGTTTATCTTGCAGTAGTTGTTATTACAACACCTAACCTTCCTGCTATTGCTGCTATTAATGCTGCTTTTAAAATAAACTCTATTATAATTTTTGGATTAGCAGCTGGAATAGGAACACAGATATTTCTAGCTAGCTACACTAAAGGATTAGGCTGCAGGATAGACAAAAAGAAGAAAGGAATTTTTGGAGCTGGCTCAGGGAGTACCGCTCTTAGTTCATTTTTTTCATTCTTTTCACTTGTACCTTTAGGATGTTGTGGAAGTTGGCTTTTGATATTATCGATGCTTCCTTCAATTTTTGGAAGTACCCTATCTGTGATTCTAATAGAATACTCTAAACTACTTTCATATGTTGGCCTAGCAATAGTATTTGGCTTTGCAGGCTTGTCCGCACTAAAGCTTAAGAGAGAATTAGATTACAGAAATTATACAAAAAATAACTTCAATCAACTAAATAGTAAGAAGACGGTTAAAGGACATAATAATAATAAGGAGAAAGCTAGAATTTGAGTTATAACAACCGTCTCAAGAAGAACGTCGATAAAAAAGCAATTGCTGCAGTAGTAGCCATTCTGTCTTTAGTTGGTGTTATTTTATCGGTAATCATTGTCATTCCCAGTATCAACACTAATCCTGCTTCTATTACTATTAATGCTGATGGTAACACCAATTCAGCAGCAGCAGCAGCAGCCGCCATTGCTGAACAAGAAAAGAGTATTGTTCCACTAGATCAAATAGTTAGTGGAGGACCACCTCCTGATGGCATTCCATCAATTGATAATCCTAAATTCATATCAGTACAAGAAGCTTCTAAATTTTTAGAAGACTCTGAACTTGTACTTGGTTTAAACATCAATGGAGATATTAGAGCATATCCTCTTCAAATCTTAGTATGGCATGAAATTGTAAATGATAAGGTTGGTGGTGTATCTGTTGCAGTAACCTACTGTCCATTATGTTTTACTAATCAAGTGTTTAATCGTACTATAGGTGATGGACAAGAAGTAGTTGAATTTGGAACATCTGGTAAATTGTATAATAGTAATCTGGTAATGTATGATAGAACAAGCCAATCACTTTGGAGCCAAGCTTTAGCAGAAGGAATAGTAGGTAAGTATGCAGGTACTAAATTGGAAAGAATTCCATTTGATATAGCATATTGGAAGGAATGGAAACAATTGTATCCTGACAGCAAAGTACTTTCAAGAGATACAGGGTCCAATAGACCTTATGGAGCAGATCCATATGGTGATTACTATACTAACTCTGATGTGCTTTTTCCAGTCTCAAATAGTGATGATAGACTTGGTCTAAAAGAAATCGTAGTTGGATTTGAAAATAAAGGACAATACAAAGCATACAAACTACAAGAAATAGAGAATAAGAAGGTCATTAACGATCAAGTAAATGGTAAACCTGTTTCATTATTTTCATTATATCCTTTTATGGTAAGAACATATGATCCTGTCATCGAGGATGGAGAAAAGAAGACTGTATTATTGCAATTTGATTATGATACAAAAAATAACTATTTTATTGATAAGCAAACTGGCAGCTTATGGAATTTTGAAGGAAAAGCAATCAGTGGACAGATGAAGGGAAAACAACTTACACATCTACCATTTGATGAAGGATTCTGGTTTGAATGGGTAGCATTTCATCCTAGTACTGCATTATATCCTGGCTAGATAGTTAGATAATAATTCTTTGTTTTACTCTCCCACAATAGAAAAGAATTTAAGTGTACGATAAACCAGTTGATAGAATTTTTTTCTTTTCAAACATATATAATAACAAGTATTATAAAGTTGGTATCGGGAAGGAAGAGAGACTTAACTGACAAAAAAATTGTATATACATATCTCACAGTCAGTAAAGCATTTGTTATTATAGCTATTGAGAGAGCATTTATTGTCTGCAATGAAATATATCTGATGCGTCTATATATTGTTAATATAGAGCGAGCATATACACATCTCTCTACTTTCTACTAGTTATCTCTGTGGCTAAGTATATATACATTGAAAAGGTGTTATCAATATCTAAGCATTAAACTATAACTTGAACTATTATACCTTTTTTTAATGTATTCTAGGATTAGCCTTTATACCTACACAACATCTATTACTCGATGAAAATAGATAATAACAGAAAGTACCCACGAATAATACTGTCATTTATAGCAATAGCAGTTTTGGTAACTATGATTGCTTTGGCACCAGTAGTCCCATCACAGCAACAACAGCAACAACAGCAACAAACCTTAACACAACAAACAAACACAACTGCATCTAATCAATCAGCTGCAGCTGCTTCTTCTGCTAATATAACAGCAGCCGATGGAGAACCTGGCTCAGTGCTAAAGCTATCTCAAGCAAATGTGGCACTTGATATACCATTGATTAAAGGATATGAAAATGGACATGAAATATTCTTTATCGCAACTGATGCATCAGATAATAAGACAGCTGCAATGATAACAAATGAAACTGGTTTTAAAGTCAACTTTGCTCCAGTTTTAGCACAAACTCCTGAAGCTTCTCGTGGACAGGCTTATGTGTTTACGAATGGAATTGCAGGACAAGGACCATTTGGATTTCAGCTGCCAGTTATAAATGCAAAACCAGGAGATGAAGGATACAGTCCATTAATGCAGCTAAATCTGGTTGAATGGAATCAGGGTGTTAATGCAGGAGAACTAAAATCTGTTCAAGAGATAATGAATGCACAGCAGAATGGAAGCCTGACTATTACAAAGACTGATACAATTGTAAATAATCCAGCTATTAAA
>DASQRW010000170.1:0-46010 GCA_035642715.1 Nitrososphaeraceae archaeon
AATACGAAACAGCTTTGGATTTGATTTTGATCCTATAACTGGGAATATATGGGATACTGAGAATGGTCCAGGCAATTCAGATGAGATTAATTTGGTAGAACCTGGATTTAACAGTGGATGGCAAGAGATACAAGGTATGGCAGGTATGGCTTCATTTGAAAATTATTTCGACGCAAATGATTTAGTTCAGTTTGAAGGAAAAGGAAAATACAGTGATCCAGAACTTGTATGGATGGATACAGAAGGCCCTACTGCAGCCAAGTTTCTTGTTTCTGATAAATTAGGGACACAATATAAAAATGATTTATTTGTAGCAGATGTCCATAACGGAAGGATATACCATTTTGATTTGAATGAAGATAGAACACAGCTGGTTCTTGAAGGGCCACTTGCAGATAAAATAATAGATACACCTTCTATAGAAGAATTTTCTAATATAATATTTGGTGAAGGTTTTGGCGGAATTACAGATCTTGAAGTTGGGCCAGACGGATATCTCTATGTTGTTTCAATTGGTCAAGGTGCGATATATAGAATAGTTCAAATGAATATTGGACCTTCAACAATCGCTGGAGCAGAAGATCAACCAGCTCCTGAAGTCTCTGAAGTCCCTGAAGATGAAGATCTAGAAGATGAAGATCTAGAAGATGAAGATCTAGAAGATTAGGAATCATTGAAATTTATAGTCAAGACAGTCTAATCTTATGACGAAGACATGTTATAGCGCAAGAATCAAGGATTGTTGTGTTAACTGAGCATCCAAATTTGAACTGTCTTTAATTGATTCTATATCACTGTAATGATCCTTCTCAATTTCTGTTTCGACAAAGAGTCAGTTTATGATCAATACGACTTCTAACATGTTCCTTGGAGAGTATGAACAAAGATGCGGCCACATTACACATTAGCACTAATTATTATTATTATTTTATAGGTTTAACATTTGATACCAATATAAGAGAACAATATACGAGAAGAACAATAGAATATAAATCCTTATATTCTTGTTTCTAAATATGATATTATTAAAGTAACTTTTCTTTTATGATCTTAAATTTATTATCTACTTTTCTTCAGAGCTTGATAAATATGAATTTGCCTTGAATATGCACCTAACAAGTGTTAGATATTTGTTAAAGTATGCGCCTCAAATATTTTTTACAAAATAACAATGCGTTGTTCTTCTTCTCTATAGGTCTTTAATAGGCTGAAATATAGACAATCGATGAATCCATAGCAATTAAGTAATTTTCTACATAATGAAAACAAAACGATGTATGAATGAAATATGCTTGACTTTGACTTCAAATTCTTCAAATGCAATAATAATATAGATATAAGCCCATAAAAATTTGTACTAAAAGAAAAATACTCATTATTTTTTCTGCTATATTTATTTTTTGTTCTTACTCTTATTATTCGTAGCCCATTGTTGGTACATTTCAATTAATTGAACAACGTCGTCTGAATTCTCTGAATATGTAACTATGACACCGAATTTACCCTTACTATCATGTCCTCTTGCAAAATAACCCCAGTAGCTATCTGGTAGCCTTTCGAAATTGGATTTATTCATGGCTACGCCCATCAGATTTTTGGCCACCGTATCGATAACCTTAATAGCGTCATCTGCTTCAATCATTATTAGTCTACTAATATAATAAGGCTATCATAACATCTTTTGCTTTTCTAATTAATCGAATAAATCTTACTGCTCCTTTTCTACTCATATATCTTCTATCCTTTTTAAAATATTATACTAAGATAGAATTAAATAAAAAAAGGCAAAAACACTCTATATCTTATCTTACAAAAATATTGAGATGTCGACTATAATATAGAGAATAGATAATACATTATAGCTACATCATGTAGTCCCCAAAGAATCCAGTATCGTTAGAAGAATGCAATATATTATCTGGCCCTCTTACTGCTGTTTTAATAATAAACTAATATTATCACAATTGAACTGTATCCATAAATAATAATGTATACATAGAGAATTAAGTTTGTATAACTCATTATTTTTTTGCCTTGCATGATCTGCTGAGAAAATAATCGAAGATACAAGTCACAATATTCTATAGATATTCGAGTAGTTTATAAAATATGACTACTCCCATTTATCAATATATAGTCTTTGTGTTTTTGTCATTTTATCAATTTCTATATTCATAGAATCCAGTGCATATTTGGCCACGCTTTGATCGATTTCTCTTGGAACATTATATATCTTATTTTCCATCTTATGATAATTTTCTGAGATGAAGATAATTGACAATAATTGATTTGCAAAAGATAACGCCATTACTTCTGGTGGATGTCCTTCAGCACCAACTAGATTAACTACCCTTCCTTTCGATATAAGGTATATTTTTTTACCAACAATATTGAAGCAATCTATGTCTGCTCTGACACTTGCAGGAGATTTATCTTGGGAATAGAGATATTTTGTATCAATCTCTATATCAAAATGACCAGCATTGGCAAGGATAGCGCCGCTCTTCATTTTTTTGATGTGTTCTTCACGAATAACATGTGTTTGACCGGTACATGTTATAAATATGTCACCAATAGAAACAACATCCGATAATCGTTTTACATTGAAACCATCCATATTTGCTTCAATTGCTTTTATGGGATCAATCTCTGTTATAGTAGTGATCGCTCCCATGCCTCTAGTTCTTGCTGCAACTCCTTTTCCCACCCAACCATATCCACATACTATAATTTGTTTTCCAGGGAGGAGAAGTGATGTTGTTCTCAAAATGCCATCTATTGTGCTTTGACCTGTACCATATCTATTATCAAACATATGTTTTGTATAAGCATCATTGACCGCTACTACAGGATACATTAATCTTTTTCTCCTCTCTAATGCCTTCAGCCTTTTTACACCAGAAGTTGTTTCTTCTGAACCTCCAAATATTTTCACTTTGGTTTTATTAGCAGCGATATGTAAATCAGATCCGTCATCTGTTATAATATTAGGTCGGAATTTAAGGACAGAATTAATGCATGCATCGTACTCTCTTTTTGTTTCGCCTCTCCAAGCAAAGGTGGTTACTCCTTCAGAAGAGAGAAATGCAGCAATATCATCCTGTACAGATAAGGGATTTGCCGAGCATAAAGCTACATCTGCACCAAGTTCTTTAGCCGTCATGACTAAAACAGAGGTTTCTTTTGTAATATGAAGGCAAAAACCTATTCTGTATCCTGCGAGAGGCTTTTTCTTTTCATTTTTGATTTTGATCTTGTCGAGTATTACCATATGATCGCGAGCCCACTGATAGGACAATTTTCCATTCTGCGCTAGTTCTATGTCTGCTATTTTGTAAGACAATAAGGATACAACGAATAACATATAAAAAAAGTAATGAGAATATTAACAGGTCTGACCTACATTTCTATTGAAATCTTATTATGCTTTGCACTTTTGAGTCGGTATTTATTATAAGAGATAATAATGTAAAGATCTCATTTCTTATGAATTAGTTGCCATTTACTGCTGTATGATCTATCTCATTAGATATGAATATAAATTAACGAGCATAATAACATGTGACATAAAATCTTATTATAATAACTTTAGAATGATCTTCTTACATTTGTTCAAAGATGGGTCTCTAATAGTTATTGAAATAACATACAAATTATACAGAATTCTTTGTTGTTTCTAACAGGGGATAACTTAAAATCAGTCAGATTCTGACGAATTTTTAGTGCAAGATAAACCATATAAGAAGATTATAAGTGCTATAGTTACCAGTGCACTTCCTTACGCTAATGGCGAAATTCATCTCGGCCATATTGCATCTACCTATTTACCAGCAGATATTTTTGCCAGATATTCAAGACTTCGTGGAAGAGAGATATACCACGTCTGTGCCTCCGATGATTTTGGAACTCCAGTGTTAATCAAAGCTGAAAAGGAAAATAAAACACCATCTGAATATGTGGATACTTGGAATAAGCGCGATTATGATGATTTCAAATCGCTAGGAATTTCTTTTGATTTTTTTTCTAAAACAAGTTCAGTGGAAAATATGGAGTTTGTTCAATATGTATTCAAGAAGCTTAATGCTAACGGTCACATTTACAAAGAAAAAGTAATTCAATTCTATTGTCAGTTTGACAACAAATTTTTGCCAGATAGGTATGTCATGGGTAAATGTCCTAATTGTGGAGCAGAAAATCAATATTCCGATCTGTGCGAAAAATGCGGTCGGGTTCCGTATCAAATATTGGATCCTATGTGTGGTATCTGCGGCAGATCGCCAATAAAAAAGAGTAGCTTACATTACTTTTTTAAACTATCGAATTTCTCCGATCAACTCAAAGTATGGTTGACAAACAATGAGAATCTTCAACGCGATGTAGCTAACTATGTAATCAATTGGATTAATGAAGGACTTCAAGACTGGGATATAACTAGAGATTTATCGTGGGGTGTTCCGATCCCATTACCTGAAGCAAAAGGAAAAGTATTCTATGGATGGTTTGATAACCACCTTTGTTATATTTCTACTTTCTTAACGTTTATTCAAAAATCAGGGCGGAATGGCAAAGAGGTTTGGAAAAACTCGGAAATCTATCACTTTATAGGTAAGGATATAGTTTATCACCATTATCTTTTTTTGCCTGCGATGCGCATGGGATTAGATGAAGAGTATAAACTACCTAATTATCTTCCAACTAGAGGACATTTGATGCTTCACAATCAAAAAATTTCTAAGAGTAGAAGTTGGTATATTGGTTTAAGAGAGTTTATATCTGCTTTTAATCCGGACTATTTGCGATTCTATATCGCATCAATAACGCCATACTCACAAACTGATATAAATTTCGACTGGGATTCGTTCTTGGAAAAAATTAATAATGAACTTATAGCAAATATTGGGAATTTTATTAATCGGGCATTGACATTTACCCAGAAAAAGTTTAATAACAAAGTTCCTCAGCCAACCAGCTATGATATAGAAGACCTGTCAAGCATAGACGAGATTAAGGTTATCTCTACCGATGTTGGTTCTCTGTTATCTCAGAATGAGTGCGATAAAGCATTGAAACGAATCCTGAAATTTACGACTCATTTTAATCAATATTTTCAGAAAAAACAACCATGGTCCAACATCAATCAGGCTGCAACAACTGTGTATATTGCCGTAAACGCTGTCAGATCGATTTCTATCATGCTAGAGCCTTTTATTCCATTCTCTAGCGAGAAGATCTGGTCCCAATTAGGTATGCCGGGAGCCGTACATCAGCAAGAATGGCAATCTGTATCAGAATTGAAAATTTCTGCCGGTCATACTCTTGGAATTATTGAACCTCTTTTTCGAAAGATTGAACACACAGAGATTGAACAACAAAAAGCAAAATTAGGAAAAAAGGATGAATGAGAAAATAATACGTGGAATAATGGTAGGTCGTTTTCAGCCTTTTCATAAAGGGCACCTCTCGCTTGTCAAACAAATATTCGAAGATTGCGAAGAATTAATAATTGCTATAGGGAGTGCACAATTTAACTATATATCTCAGGATCCTTTTACTGCTGGCGAGAGAATATTAATGATACATCAGGCATTATCAGAAGCACGGATAGATCTTACAAAATGTTATATTGTACCGATTATCAATGATGAAAATAATGCACGATGGTTTGCGCATTTGACATCAATGGTTCCTCATTTTGATATCTTATTTTCTGGCAATCAATTTGTCAGAAGCCTTGTTGCAGAAAATGTTAAAATCAAGAAACCTCAATTCATATCAAAAAAATACTACAATGGGACTTATATACGGAAAACAATAGCCGAAAGAGACAATTGGCAGAAGCTAGTTCCTAATGGTGTTGCTGAGATAATTGAAGAAATAGGTGGTGTCAGAAGGATTAAGATGCTATCTCATTCTGATAGCAATCCACAAAGATGGTAAATCTTGGTAAACGGTCTAGATCATGCCCTGTCTGTCCTAATTGTGGTTCGAAAAAATTTAAGATTGTACAGCATCTTCAGGAAAGAGTGATTATAGAATGTCTGAGATGCACTAAAAGAATCTGTATTTGATATAGACAGTCTATAATTCGTTAATAGAGTTATTAAAGTCCCTTATAAAAAAACTGAAGGATAAATTGTCTTTAAATGTCTGAATTAGGATGATTGCAACATCATAAAAAGGGCAAATTGATATATCTGCAACTTATTTTGAGATAATAGCGCATATATATACCGATTTCTCACTCATGCTCATGACTGCTAAAACGTGGCTTGATGATGAAGTTAATCTTGGTTTAATTAAGGATGAAACTATTGCAGTAATAGGTTATGGTATTCAGGGTCGAGCGCAAGCCAATAATATGAAGGAGTCTGGTCTAAAGGTAATAGTTGGTTTAAGAAAGAATGGAAATTCTTGGAAATTGGCTCAGAATGATGGTCATGAAGTAGTGGAGATTAACGATGCCGCAGCTAAAGCGGACATTATCCATATTTTAATTCCAGATATGGAACAAGCTAATACCTACAGAGAAGAGATATCTCCTCACGTTAGAGAAAATAAAGCAATAAGCTTCTCCCATGGAGCTGCTATTCATTGGCAGTGGATAGAACCACCAAAGAATATTGACGTCATAATGGTGGCACCTAAAGGACCAGGCCAACGGGTGCGCGAGTTATATTCTGAGGGTTTTGGAACCCCCTCATTAGTCGCTGTATTCCAAGATTATACGAAGACTGCATGGAATAGAGTATTGGCTATGGCTAAAGGAATCGGTAGCACCAGACCAGGAGTAATTCAAACTACTTTTAAAGAAGAAGTTGAGACCGACTGGTTCGGAGAACAGGTCGACTTATGTGGAGGTACTTCCGCATTAATCATGCATGCATTTGAAACCTTAGTAGAGGCAGGATATCAACCAGAAGTTGCTTATTTCGAGTGTCTTCATGAATTAAAATTAATTGTCGATCTTATTCATAAATATGGCATTACAGGAATGTATAATCGTGTTAGTGAAACTGCTAGATATGGGGGATTAACTAGGGGGCCCAAAATTATTGATAGAGATTCAAAAATAAAGATGATAAATGTTCTTAAGGATATACAATCAGGACAATTTGCAGAAGAGTGGGTCAGAATTTATAGCAAAGAAGGTAAAAATTCTTTTGCTCGATATATGAAAGAGATCGAAGACCATCCTTTAGAAAAAATAGGAAAAGATATACGCAAAATGATGTGGCCACATGAATCCTAATTGATATGTGTATATCTTATTAAATCAAGTTTCATCTTAGCCATAAATTCTTTAGATATGGACTAACCAATGAGATGCTCACGGATATCTTTATATCTTCTAATCCTAATAGAAGAAAAATAATATCAAAACTGAATTAATAAATATTCATGATAAAGTAAGAAAGTGTTAAAAATTAAGATATTCATAATATCGATAGTTTGTATATTGTAATATCCTTATTATTAATTTTAAAAGAGTATATACACATATCTTAGAGGTTTGCTGGTAATACCGAGTCATCAGAACGGCTAGCTAATCAAAAAGAGAAGATGGAAAATACAGAAAATAAACAAGAGATGAGAATTCATAGGAGATACCGATTCAAGGGGGAAAAGAATCAGAATTCATATAAAAGCTTGAGCATGATAGCGTATTGCTATTATTGCATATCTGCAAATAATCAAGAATTTCTTTCCGTCTTATAAAAGACCCCTTCTTTTCTAAAGAAACCTCTTAAACTTCCTATCACAAAAGCAGGCATTGTACATAAGTTTAAAAGTAATAAGTAGAGTGAGAGGATAGAAATAATGAGAGAATTAATGAAACTGCTGCTAGGATGATAGAAATCATTTTCATATTTTATATTGATTGCATAACTTATAAATTGAAACAATTCCCTAGATACATAAAGATTAATCTTACTAATACTAACCAACAATAAGTAAACAGTGTTCTTTGGCTAATGACTTCAATATTACTAGATGTTTATGGTTATGCACACAATTTTTTTGTGAGGTGTTCTTTATACTTGTCATCCTAAAGGAAACTCGTTGAAGCAAGCAAGCAAAGATGAATTTGTTATATGTCTATGATGCAAGTATTCAAAACTGATATATATTGTACATTTCTTTCACAGTATGGATATTAACAACGTTTATTTGTAATTAGAAAGTCTATTATTGCTAGAGTTATTTGTAGAATATAAATAATGAATTTTTAAGAATCTTCTCTTATGTATTATTATAGCCTGATACTGAATTTAGTTATAATATGTATCTACCATTCTTGATTACTTATATAACCAAAATATTATTGTATTTCATAAGAAAATCGCTGTACATAAATTCAAAAATATGCTTGAATCTCTAGTTCTTGTCAAAGCAATTAGCATTCTTATTATTTGGATATGTAATATTGCAGAAGCTTTATTTTGTATAATGTGCTTAATATATCCCAATTTCGTCATTTAGTTATGGAGTCTGTTTATATCGACGATTGATGACAGTACTCTCGATACCATTTTCAGAGGCTCATGAGTATCAGACAATTACTATTAGAAATAAAACATGTAGATAGGTAGATAATATAATAAAAAATAAAAGATTTTTATGAGTAATAAAAACAAAAACAAAAACAACAACAACAAAATGGAAAAAGATGTAAAGAAAATAAAAACTAAGAATGAGAAACATAAGAAAAGAAGATGGGACACAATATTAGTAGGAATTGGAATGGCAACCGCATTTGTTATAGTACTTATGAAACTAACCGGCTATTGGCCTTGTGAGATAATTCTCTCTCTACAAATAGAGCAGATATCGTGTGATAAGTCTATTCAAGAGAATGTTAGTTCGATAGCAAATTGGTTCCAGAATACTCTCTTTTACCGCTTCTAACCACGATCTCTTCAAAGTATCGAATTAATGTGATCTCAGAAACTGTGGGTTTAACAATATCTTTTCCATTTAACATATCAATAATCATTGCAGGAAAATTTGCTCCAGCCAAAGTTGTAAAGATTGTTCCGCCTCCAAACCTTGGATTTATTTCAATCATCTTAAGAATACCTTCTGCTGATTCTTTCATCTGAATACAGCATGGGCCTCTAATTCCTACATGTTTTGCAATATTCATACACTCTCTTTCAGTATTTGGATCTTTTACGATCCTTCCTTTGGTAGAAACGCCAGCCTTAGTTTGTATTCGCAATCTAGGAACAGCCATTATTGGCTCTTTATTCATATCAGATAGTACATCTATAGTAAATTCGTTACCTGGCAGATATTCTTGAAATATCATTTCATCAAATTTTGAGGTTACATATCTGAGATCCAATTCATCTTCAATTTCAATAACATTTCTGCTACCTTTTCCGAACCGTGGTTTTCCAATGACGGGAAATGCTCTGATCCTATCTGGCTGCATAGTAGTGAAGGGAAGTTCAAAACAATTAGAAAGGGTTTCATAAGTCGACATCTTATCACGACAAATCTCAAGGCTATGTCTATCGCTTACAACTGCTTGCACTCCCATCTCTGCTAGTTTCTTACGATTTTCGCTATATGGATAAATATCGAATCCCGAAGTCGGCAAGAGTACTTCAACGTTATATTCTTTTATAATTTCAAATAGTCTGTCTATAAAAGAGTTATCCTCAGCTTCAGGAGTTTCTACACCACTATCAGCCATGAAAAATCCAGCAGACAAAGGACTTGAATCTGTAGCAATAATTTTCCCCTTAAAGTTAGCCATCCTTAAAGACTTGATTGCGTTTATACCTGCCGGAGCTGAAGCACCTGGAATGAGAACGACCGATATCATTACCTTAGACAAAGTACACAACCGATACTTAAATTGGTTATAATTGGATAGCTTATATGCATTTATTCTTTCCTAATCGTAAAGTTGAAATTTTACTAGTAGAAATTCAATAATATACTTTTGAACCTCAAGGAAGATTATCATGTCCACTGCAATTATAACGATCATTCTGCATCGGATCTTACAATAAGAAACGTCATAAGGCATGCAGAAAAAATTGGCTTAGAGACTCTTGCTTTTACTGAACACGTTAGAAAAAATTCAAAATGGATTTCTAAGTATCTTAAGGAGTTAGACTTTTATGATAATAATTCTACAATGAAAATCCTTCATGGCTTTGAAGCAAAGATCCTTGAGGATGGTTCAATAGATTGTCCCGCACAATACAGTAAAGATTATTTCCTGATAGCTAGTTTTCATACTAAATACAATAGCAAAAAAATTTGGATAAATGCACTTGAAAAAGCGATTGAAAATCCTGATGTCAATGTTATAGGACATATAGCACCAGAATCCTCATTTACGCTTGAGAGTAGAGAAGTTGATCAGTTGGCTTCTCTGATGGTAAAAAATAAAAAGATCGTTGAACTTAATGCTAAGTATCATAGGCCACCAGATGATTGGCTGGTTATATTCAAGAAAAAAGGTGTTACATTACATCTGGGAAGTGATGCCCATAGCCTGGAAGAGATAGGGCAGTATCAAAAAATTTCGGATCTTATTTTTCTTGTTGATTCTTTATAGAATTTTTGATATAAATTTTGGTAGATTTAATATTGTAAATATGTATACAAATGTATACAAATGCTTTTCTTATTCGGATATAGTTAATATAGTAATGCGTTTGGATATCGGTCCTGTTGACTTAATTACTCTTAATTGTAATTATCAATCGACAGATTGAATCAAATATATATATATATATATATATATCTCTAAGTTATAGAAACCATGAATTTTTTTAGTTCGATCAAGTCTTTGTGAGATTATGACTTTACATATCTGTTGAAATAACTAGGGTGGGATCTGATAACCTACTATGTCGAAGGATTGATTTAATTGCCTATATATTATCCACATCCAGTAAACGGATAATAATAATAGCTCTTAATTTTTTTGTTGTTTTTATGAATCCCAAAAATATGCAAGTAATGTCATTCACGTTGTACAAGAAATCTGTTAATTCTTCATCATTTAATCTTGCGCGTCCGCCTTTAATTGATTCACATAACCCAGCATCATTATCCTCCTTGCTAGGAGTTAACTTGTATATTATCTCTGGATGAAATGGCATTTCTACTGCAATAACTAATTTGACTTTAGTCTATTCGTTCACTGCTTTTTGATAGTATCTGATAATAATCGATAAAGTGAAGAAGGAGATTATTGTTATCCAATTTCATATGATTTTCCTGTAACATTTAAGGATTATATTTAATACTGTTTCAATGTTTTCTCCTTTCTGATAAATTTGTCTATAAATGGCTAGACGAGAGTCATTATACATTTTGCATAATTTTCCTACAACCGATGAATTAAAAATCATCGTCAAACCTATAATTTTCATATGGATAAATATTAATGGTATTTGTATTAAGAGATGCGACAGTGGGATCAGAGTATGGATTATTATCATCAGTATTAGAAAGTATATTGTGGCTTTACCGGTAAAATTCTCCAATTAATTTTATATCTTCTATAAATTTGCATAACAGCATTAGAAATTCAAAGAGAACCTTCGATATTTTATATAATATATATATATATATATATCTATGACCGAAAACAATAACGGAATGTGGTAGAATCTCTCTGAGCGGCAGTAAAAACAGCAATTTCGATTTGATTTCTCTACGGGTTTGTTGTGTATTGTGGCTCATAGGCTCTCTTATTCCATGATAATATCCGTATATGTGATGTTTCACATTATAATGCCTCTTAGAAGACGATCCACAATTTAGATAATGCCGTATTGTTTTCATAAAATTATTGCATCTCCGAACTATGGTA
This sequence comes from Nitrososphaeraceae archaeon, assembly GCA_035642715.1. GTDB lineage: Archaea > Thermoproteota > Nitrososphaeria > Nitrososphaerales > Nitrososphaeraceae > JAJNBK01. Next base: position 11,843 of record DASQRW010000170.1, read on the forward strand.
TCTGAAAGTTACTCCGAGTTACTCTGGAGTAACTGCAGTCACTTGAGAGCTTCTATCTGTAATCAAACATTCGATCTAATTAGTAGAACCTACCATTTAGAATATTTCTCTATAAGAAAACAAATTGATTTATCTATATTAGAATTGTTCTGGTTTCAAAAACCAGTAGTTAAGGTTTAAATGACAATTAATGCCATTTATGGATACAAACAATGTTATCTTTATTATGAAATATTTAACATGTCTTCTCCTTGCTTTGTAAAGTAACGTTACTCTCTGCCATTATATTCTATTTCTACCAGCGGAAGGTATCCCAAAAAATTGCTAATACTAATAATATTAAATAATTTTTTCTTAGCCGCCTATTTTTGGCTGCATTTGAAGGGCTTGTATAAATTAACATTATTCCTACTCCCTCCGATTTTGTATGAGAGCTTTTCTCTTCATGTTACCTTCTTTGCTCTTCTTTTTTTGGTATAATCAATATTTTGAGGATAGTAACAGATTGTAGTTTTTTTTATAATACTTTGTCAGATATGTAGGGGCAGGTCCACTATATCGATTAGATTGTCGTCTGGAAGGAGGTTTTTCTAAAATCTTGTTATTGATAAATCATATAGCTATAATATGGTCTTGGATTAATCTTGTAATATACCTTCTTACTCTGATTGTGGTGTTTGCATATGTTTTGCTGTAGATTGGAAACTATGGAGACATTCAGCTAATCGCTTATTTCTGATTAAAATGATGTGTCTTACCAAAGATAACAAAAATTAGAATTTTCTTGCTTTTGGATTCATAATAGAATCAAGCGTATTACCTATAAGTACAAATGAAAGCCCTGTGAGAGCAATCATAACTCCGGGAGGCATTATCCACCACCATAAACCTCGAGAAGCAGCGCCAGCAGAATTTGCTTCATGCAGGATTTGTCCCCATGTGGGAATAGAAGGATCTCCTAATCCCAAGAAACTGAGAGCTGCTTCTCCAAGAATGGCCGCAGGAACTGAGATAGCGATACTTGCAAACGTTAAAGGAAGAAGTTGTGGGATTATATGTTTGAATATTATTTTTATTTCAGACTGCCCCATTAATTTCGCTGCTTCAACATATTGTAAATTCTTTATTTGCATGGCAAGACTTCTGGAAACTCTTACTATACCAACCCAGCCAAAAATTACTAGAAATCCAGTAATGAGAAATATGCTTCGTCCAAGAGTGATAGACATGATGATAAGAAGAGGAAGGGTAGGTAGGGTATAAAATATATCATTAATTCGCATTAGCATTTCATCGGTTCGTTTTCCTTTGTATCCAGCTATAACCCCGTAAAGCAATCCTATAATTACAGACGCTATTGACACACTTGCCCCAATGAATAATGCTATGGGTGTTCCCCATAGGATGCCTATTGTCAGATCCCGACGTAATTCATCAGTGCCAATTAATCCATACACTCTTCCCCCAAGAATTAATCCAGACTCTAGCACAGTATCAGAATTGTCAAAAAGGTAAAATATTTCTTTGATAAAATATTTTCCTTTCAAGACTTTCTTTTCTTCAACATCTGAAAAAATCATTACCTGTGGTTTTGATGCGTCCTGAGGATATCTAAAAGAGTCACTTATTTCACGAAGATATTCAGCCATAGTTGGATCCGTGGAAAATATTCTGGATGAGAACTGGTTTTCATTGTTCGTTGCCAGAGATGAGGGTAAAGAAGAATAATAAATTCTAAACTCCTCTCCATCAGGTCTGGTCACGTCGACCTGTAACAATGGAGGTATCTGACCATATCGGACTGAGTATGGAATCATAAAGTCAGTTGGATAAGAATCGTATGAGAAATCTAGGGCGTAGGAATGAATTTCAGTTCGTATATTATCAGCGATTGGTATATTTGTTATTGAAGCATCATCTAAAGTCATGATTAAATGTTCGAATACTTTAGGACCAAAGATTCCAATATTTGTCCATTGTGGTGCTGCTGCTTTAGGATAATCAATCCAATAGTTTGGATTATTCCATTGTCTAAATGACTCTAATGGGATTGCTAGAATAGCATACAGGGTAATTATAATCAGCAATACCAAAATAATAACACCTGCTATTCCACTTTTAGATCGCAAGAACTCGGCCAGAAAAACAGAACGAGGAACTATTTGACTGGTCATCCTGTTTTTATCCTTGGATCAAAGAGAGCATAGGAGAGATCCATAATCAATACTGCAACAACATAAATTAAAGTACTGATATAGGTAAGACCTATAATAATAGGGAAATCTGAGAGTCCTATCGCGTCATAATATAACTTGCCTATTCCAGGCCAATCAAAAACCGCCTCAACTATTATAGATCCTCCAAATGAACTTGCCAAACTTATGGCTATGACAGTTAAAATAGGTGGGGCTGCATTTCTTAAAGCATGTGAGTAAAGAATCTTCCTCTTGGATATTCCCATTGCTCTTTTGGATGTTATGTAATCTTCACTTAAAACATTCTTAACAAAATATCTGACTATATATGACCATGATCCAAAACCTACTATAATTATTGTTATAAATGGTAATATCATGTGGTATAGTAAATCCCAAATATATGAGGGATCAGAGGGCGAAGTAAGGGGAGTAGACCGGGCAGGAAAAATGGGATATGCAAACGCAAATACAAATATCATTAACATACCTATCCACCAAGTGGGGAAGCTCGTGCTAAATACCGCGAATGCAGAATTCATTCTATCTGAAATGGATCCAGCCTTGTTTGCTACAAAAGCACCAAGAAATAGTCCGATAATTGTTATAACTATTGTCGATGTAGTGAATAATAATAATGTCTTAGGTATCTTTTCTATTATGATATCGCGTACGCTAGAAGATCCAGACTCTGAAGTAAAAAAATAAGAGTTTCCTAGATCTAACGTCATTATCTTAAAGAAAGTATTGAAAAATCGTGTAGGTGAATACCAGGGTTCGTCTAGCCCTAGCGTTTTGTATTGAAAATCTTTTTGTGTGTCAATATATTTTTGGCGGGCTTGGATGGTTTCAAATTTTATATTGCCCTCGTTTACTTGCGTAACAATGTTGACATTCACCGTGTCTTTCAAAACTTTGTTCATCGTCTCGCCAAACAGACCTATCGTCAGAGCTACTACAACAAAAATAACTATAATCATATTCATTAATCTCTTTAGCAGATAAAGAGGAAAGCCTGTCAAACCTCGTTTGATATCATAAAGATAACTTGTATTAATAGTCTCTGGAATGTATAGTCATTTTTAACTTCTGGATAATCGAATTTATCAAATTAGAGCATACCATTACAGAAATCCCCAAAACGGCTACGACGAATAGTACCGTGCTTATGGATAATACATACGAACTATTAAACAATAAACCAACACCTACAGAAGTGACAGAGATACAAAGTAATACAATTAGAGAAGTTTTCAATTTCTTAAAATTGACTCTTAAACCTGACTGTCGAGCAACAATGGATAATGGTGATAAATATGTCGCTCCTATCAACATGCTTGCGATTGTTCCAGCAAAAAGAGTCCCTATTTCTCCACCATTAGTAATAGAGTAAGCCTTTTCTGACAACGATAGTATCTCAAACAGTGGGTATAATCCTACTCTAAGCATCTGTTGCAACCATGGCTGCTCTCTTTCATACTCTGCTACTTGAGGACTAAAGGAATAATAAATTAAGTTAAAAGAATTCATAAATGCCATACCACTTGTTGTTGATAGAATAAAATTGTCTCTGAAATTGCGCAAATACATCACTTGTGGCGCAAGATGCGATCCATAAGTTGCTGTAGCAATAAGACATCCTGATTGTTTTTTTTCATCTTGTTTTGATTTGGTTGCAATGTTTTGGGAAGTCTGTTCTTCCTGTTTTCCTGAAGTCTGTGTATTCCATGTGCTATTAGCACCAGGAAGTGCCAAGATTGTCTTGGTTGAAAGATCAGGACGAAAAGCATAATTACTGTTAGCAAATATTTTCAAAAGGTTAGGACCTACAGAAAGTTTTGATGTTTCATTAGATCTTAAATTGATCTGAAAATTACCAGTTTCATTACTGTTCTCTTCTGCTTTACCTTTAACGATTAGCTTTCCGTCTTTATCAGAAATAAAGTAATTAATAGATGCATTGTTGCTTGGTTGTCCATCAACGTCAATATATGCAACTATTTTCGAAGATTGGCCTATTGTTACAAAATTCGGTGTCACTACTTTTTTAATGGTAGCAAGTCTAGGAGATTCAAACAATGACCAATGTCCTTGGTCAAATGGATAAGTATTATCTCTGTATGCTTTAATGGTAATTGTCCTTCCAGATGGATTGTAATTATCTAGGAAGAAAGGACCATTGCTAACTATTGCATGTTTATGAGTATCAATCCATTTGATGCTGGCATCGTAGCGTTTCTTTGCATCAGCAGGGCTAACAATGTCCTTTAAAGCTGCAGGTACAAAGCCTTCTGTATTCATCTTCTGCAATTCTGATTTAATCATCATCGCATGTTGAGGAATAATTAGAGATAGCCAGTCAACGTTCTTCGCATTTGCTTCTCCTCGTGAATATGCAAATTTTCCAGAAGCAACTAACCTTTCTGTTGCTGCTGTAATTTCCCAAGGCACATCTGTCCAGATAGAAGCAGACGCGGCAATTTCTTTTTCATCATAATGCCATTGATCAACATAAGATTCAACTAAATCATCTGTGATGAATTTTATTCCTTTGGTCAATGGAAGCGATGAATTTACCCTCGATGTATATTCTGGATCAATTGTTTTGTCATTTTCTCCTTCATTTGTAGCCCATTCAAAGGGAAAATAGTAAGAATATAACAAATCTGATTTATCCATTGGAATGCCATTATGCCAGTTAGAATATAGTATCTTATATGTTACTTTGCTCATAGCAGTAGTAGTATTTTGACTGATCCATTGTTGTCTAATCGGATCCCATAGTTGTGCATCAGGAGCGACAATTAGGCGATTTAGTGGACCTTTTGTAGTGATATTTGTCCATTCATTTCTCATAGGAATGACTTCGCCAGTATAAGGATTTCTAAAAGTACCGGTGTCAGATACAGCCGAATATATATTAGTGCTATATGTATCAGTAAAACCTCCTACATTATTCCATGCTCCTTGGTAGATTTGTTTCACACCAATATCCAAAGATTTGTCTTCACCAGGTCTAACATTGATAAGAGAATATTTACTAGTGATTCCAGCCCCAAAGTCATTGACAAGACCCCGTAATGATGATGAAGCAACAAAAGGATCAATATTACGAGCAAGAAAAATCCTAACTGCTTCTTGAATTCCAGCTCTTGTTGCATTCCGCACCAGATCATTTCTGACCTCCTCAGAGGTGAAATTGTAAAGGAATATGCGTTGTGTTATCTGATCTAGTGTCAAATTTTGATAATTCCAAAAATTAGGATTTTGACCGCCAGGCATGTTACCTTGCCACGGTGCATACATCTGAGCTGTTATTGCTCCATTATCTTTTACAAAAACTGCGGTTCCTGCAAAGGCTTCTGTGTAGACATGCCATTGGAGATCCTGGGGGTCGGAACCATATATAATACCGTTTGCCTTGTTCAAATCTCCATAATCTTTAATAACAGTAAAACCTATTTTTTCGAGTTCCGAAGCCGCGATCTCTCCCAAAGATTTTCTAGCAGAATCATCACTCCTAATTAATATTTTGACTGTGATGGGATTTCCTCCAAAAACCCATTTTCCATTTTCCTTTGTCGCGCCAGCATTCATAATTGCATCCGAAATTAATTTTTCCGCAAGATTAGGGTTATACCTGAAACCAAATGCTTCTACAATATCTATGACATTAGGATATTCAGGAAAATAAACTCCAAACGGATCTACCAAAGGAATGCCATATCCCTTCAAGACTTCATTTGCGATAAATTCGCGGTTTATTAGATAATTCATGGCGCTACGGATCTCTTTGAATGCAAAAGGATTAATCGTATTGTCCTCTTTTGGTGGTGCTGGATTTAATAAAAGCGAAAAAGATCCGGCTATTCTATCATAAACTTTTAGCTTAGGATTAGCAGAAAGGTCAGAAACAGACTCTAAGGGAACTCGAAAATAGTATGAATCAAGATTGCCTGTTTTTATTTCCTCTATTGCCACGTTTTCATCAAGATAATGTATAAATCTTGCTTCATCAATAAATGGGCCTTTTTCACTAGTTTGTTGAGCATATATTACTACTGCAATACCTGAAAATCCATTTATAAATACAGAGAATAATAAAATCGCAAATATTATAAAAGAAATAATATCTGTTCTCTGCATCAAGCTCAATCTAAATTAAACATATTTTTAAATGATATTTCGTATTTGCGATTAGAACTTGCGCATTTTATAGAGACTATTCCTTTTTATATCCAAATCTATAGGACTATCAATAGTAGGATTCAAATATCTACTAGAAAGATATCTAGTGATATCGCTCGTGTCCACTGTGTCTAATTTCCTATAATTTATGAAATTGCTGGACATATCTGTTAATCCCACATTTTCTTTTGACTCATCAACAATATCGCAAAACATACTTGTCGCTGAACATACAGCTTTAACATTGGTGCCTTTCTTTATCCATGTTAGATTTGCAAGGTTTGAATCAATTGATTTTTCCCACGTAGGATCATTTTCTACTAGCCATCTAGATATGCGTCGAATATTTTGCATTATTGTTTCTATCTACTGCTAACCTTTAATTAACATTTTGTTGAGTGAAAATATGACATAAGTTTAACAGCATGTTATTGACTTGCTTACAGTTTGTTCTGGAAAGCAATAAATTGTTATTATTTGGTATAATATTATAAACTCAGATCTGATAACTATTATAGCTAAAGAATGTAACAATTTATCCTTGCGGTTAGCTCTTCTGATATAGAGATATCTTTTAAGAGTGGATACCGAGCAAGAGTTATCAAAGCAAAAAATATAGTAAAATATAATTAATCACAAACATAGAGAATCAAGGAAGATAATAAATAATTATATTAGAAACATCCAACTGAATTGCATTTTTTTCAATTTCATAAAGAATATTTAGATATTATTAATATAGGATATTTAATATTTAACAGTAAACTAATAATTTTATAGTCATATTATAATAAAATTTACCACCACAATACATATATAATAGAATAAAATATTTATACTAGTTAGCGAAACGCGCTGATTTTATGGTGAGAAAATTGGTAAAAGATATATCTATGTTTAGTGACAGATGTCCGCGCTGCGGAAAGGGGCCAATGGTAACAGACAATTCTAGCGGCGAGATGTTTTGTGGAAACTGTGGATTTGTTGTAACGGAAAGAATTGAAGAAACAGGTCCTGAATGGCGCGCATTTTCAAAGGAAGAACATGAGGATAGAAGCCGCGCAGGAATTCCAACTTCTCTCGCTATGCACGACATGGGACTTGCTACAATTATCGGCCCGGTAGATAAAGATGCTTCAGGCAAACCATTGTCCGCTTCTATGAAAAGTACCATTGAAAGATTAAGAACTTGGGATAGCCGCAGCCAAGTTCACGAGCCGGTAGATCGCAATTTTCGGCAAGCATTTAGTGAATTAGACAGATTAAAAGACAAACTTGCAGTAGGCGATGCAGTAATTGAAAAAGCTGCATATGTTTACAGGAAGGCTCTAGAAAAAGGGCTAGTGAGAGGACGTTCTATTTCTGCTTTAGTTGCTGCTGCCCTGTATGCAGCATGTCGAGACACAGAAACACCACGAACTTTGAAAGATATTGCTAATGCAAGTAACATTAAGAAAAAGGATGTTGCACGTTGTTATAGATTACTAATTAGAGAACTTGATCTTAAAATGCCGGTAGTAGATCCAGTAAAATGTGTTGCAAGAATTGCAAGTAAAGCAGGGCTCTCAGAAAAGACTAAACGTAAAGCATTAGAGATCTTAAAGAAAGCAGAGGAAGGAAAAATTTCTGCTGGAAAGGATCCAATGGGTCTAGCAGCTGCTGCGTTATATGTTGCTTGTGTGATGAACGGAGAGAATAAAACACAAAAAGATGTTGCAGAGGCCGCAGGTGTAACAGAAGTAACGATCAGAAATAGATACAAAGGTCTTAAGATGCATCTTAAGCTCTAAGATCATTTAGTAATCTTCTCCTTTCATCTATCAGTTCGTCGAAGAAACTCATTATTTCATCTATTGGTAGATGATTCGCCCTATGTTTTACCACATACTCAAGTGATAGAAGAAGCATAGTAATGTCTGAATCAAGCGATAGGAGACGATCAAGATCCAAATTCTTAACAGTCCCATTAGGAGTCAATGTAAATTCATATCCATTTAACATGGCTGGCAAAATAGAAATCAATTTTTCGTGCAACTCTTTATCAATGAATGGCTTCATGGAATTTATTCTTAATTTTATATTACGAATAACTAGATTATTTGCTTCATGCATCTCTACATAGCTGGAATGTCCTGTTCTTATGCCTCTTTGCATTGTCGATACCGCCCTAACAATTCTATTTAGCTTTGGAATCTGCTTCCTCTTTTGTCGTCTGACGGGTTTAGGCATTAACCGGAAATTAAGATGACCCTCTTAAATGCTTTCGTTCATAAAAAAGAGCTGAATATTTAGAATACCTATTTGTTATGTTTTAGTCAATCTTTAAATGAAATTTGAATGAATCTGTCAAAATAAATATAGGATTAAAAAATGATTTGAGCCTAAGAATATTCTGGTAGCTATTATAAAGTAATATGTGTGTGTTTATTATTTGCATTTCTTTTATGAGCATCAAATTTGTATTGACGTTGATATGGTATAATAGAATGAGTCAATATGTTAAAGAAAGACATATATCATTATCGACAGAATTCAAAATATCAACATATAGCCTGTTAATGGAAGAAACTCGAATTAAAAAGATTATAGTATCTCATTATCGAAAGTAGTCCTTCCTAGTTCACAATGACTTATTGTACCTCTATAGCCGATTCATTGAATCCCATTTTAACCAAATATCCTTTAACGTCGTCTCTATGATCTCCCTGCAACATAATGAATCCATCCTTTGCCGTTCCTCCACATGCAAATCGACTCTTTAATTCTTTGACAATACGTTGCATATCGCTTAATTTTGGGTCGATGCCCTCTATCATAGTAGTTGTCTTAGAAAAACGTCTTGTTTCAAGGCGGACGACAACTCTAGTATCTTCTTTCTCGAGTTCCCCACAGGCGCAAAGATCATCTGGGAGACCACATTTTTTACATATAACCGCCATCTTATGGTATAATGCTACTTCTCAGATCCTATTATTAAGCCTTCCCGATTAAGACAAAAAGAATTATAGAATTAAGCTTCTAAATATACTAAATGTCTACAGATGATGTGAGATCATATGAACCATCAGCAATAAAGAATGCAGCAGAATTACTTACAAGAGGCGCATCGCTAATAAATGAAGCCTGCCCACAATGTCGAGGTGTTCAAGTCAAATTCAAGGAGGTAATTACATGTATTAACTGCGGGCATGAACAGAAAAGGTCTAAAGATGTATCATCAATTCATTCAAAACAGCGATCAATGTTAGAAAGTAAAGGAGATTCTAAGAGTAGCCCACTAGAATTTATAGAAGATAAAGTTACCGATAAGATTGTAAAACTGATAAATATGCTTGATGACGAAGATCTTAGCGAAGAGAAAAAAAGGGCTGATCTTCTTGAATTATATCTTAGAATTATTGAAAAAACCAGACAATTGAAAAACAAGTTCGATGTTGAAATATCAGATGCGAATAGATACTAGAGAATTAAGATAGGAAATCCAATAAATAGCGCTAAGGTCGTATTAGACAGTAACAATTTATCTTATTTTTATAGACTCTACACGGAGACTAAATTTGATAAAATATGGCAAGCATCATCATTATTTGGACTTGATATTTAGGTCGATGTTTAATATAGAAGTGTTAAAAAAGGTGAATATAGGCAAATGTTATAAAGACCTATATGACAGGATGCTAAGGGAATCTATGTTTATGTTTATGTAACAAACAACTAATAGATGTAAAATTAATATTATTAGATGAAATCTAAATATATTGTCTGAGATTTCATCTAATAAGAATTCTTCTGTCATTGTGTTTTAGTTCTTTATTCAATAAGCTAAACAGAAAGTATTATCAGATATTTCAATAGCGGAACAAAAAAGATGACTGGAGCAAACATAAAACGTAATCTATTTAAGGCGTGATTACAACCTTTTGATTTGTTATGACTAAGAAGAAGAACGCCCCTTTGCCTGCTTCTAGTGCAGGATTATTGAGGTTCTTTGAAGATGAAACCAAAGGAATAAAAATAAAGCCTGAAATCGTATTAGGTATCACTGGAGCCATAATAGGAATATCTATTTTAATTAGGATTATCTTTCCAGTCTAATAATGACTATTAATATTGGATCCTCACTCTGATAGTGTATCAAATATTCATAGAAGATGGTCTCTTACAAGGTTAAACCCATCATCATATAAAGTCTCTTTTCTGGTATCTATTCTAAGTACCACTATTATTATCGTCATATGTCATTTCTATCTACTTAAAACGGATTGGTTCATTTTTGTTTCTCATCTACTGTTAGGATTGATGACAACTATAGGAGCAAATTTTCTTGATTTTTTTTTATTACGGGGAACTCCAAACAACCGGATCACAAAGATATATCATGTCTCTGCGTTTGCAAATCTTCTGTGGGTTTTAACAATACTGCTTGGAATTGCTTCAGATATATTGTTATCAAAGAATGAGATTACCACAAACTATATTGTTGAAGGAATGTTCTTAGCAATTGGGTTACGTACAGGAATTTTTACTTCTGTTTTTGGTGCGACCATCAGTAAGGCAATAACGGTTTCCTTTATTTCACCACTGCTTTTCTTGTTTGCTTTTTTGCCTTTTACTTTTTATTTTGAGGCTTTAACAACACCGCTCGCTCTTGGTTTCGGATCTTCTCTCTTGTTACTTGGAATTATTTGGATTATATCTGCTGATAGAGCTGGCAGACCTAGAATTGAGAGCACTTTCAGAGTTTTGCAAGCATTTCTTGCTGCATGGACTGAAAACAAAACGGAAAATATGGAGAAGATCACAGAGTCAAGAGCTCACATAGAAACTGTAATAACATATATTCTAAAATTCAAAACTATGAATTCCAATGAGATATTTATGATTCTACCTGATCTACACCCAGGACCATTCCATCCTATAGGTGGAAGTAACCTGCCTTACCTTCTGTATATGTTATTTTCTAAAAATGCCATGGTTATGCACAGTATATCGGACCATTCTCTGAATATTCCTTCAAAAAAAGAAGTTAACAAATACGTTAAAACCTTATCCGACTCAAGACAGTCAGAAGTAGGCACTGTTTGCACTAATCCAATTCAGATCAAAATGGGCAAATGTACGGTGACAGGAATTGCATTTGGTCATAGTGTTATTGTATTCCTCTCAATGGCTCCAATAGGAATGGATGATGTGCCTGAACATATTCGCACTGCCTTAGAACATTACTCAGCAGATATTGGATTTCACAATATACTCATTGTCGACACTCATAATGCAATGGGTGAATTCTTAAATAGACAGGATAGCAATATTATGATATCTGCTGCTAAACATTGTTTAAATGAACTAAAACATGCAAGACAACACGAATTTAAAATCGGTTTTTCCAGCTCAGCAGAGCTTTCATATAATATCGAATCTATGCAGGATTTAGGACAATCTGGTCTTTCATCGCTACTGCTGCTTGTTGAAGAAAAAGAGTATTTTATAGGTTGGGCAGATTCTAACAATATGAATAACGGTCTTCGAGATTATATTATTTCTCACCTAAATAATAATAGGATAAATATGCTCGAAATATGTACATCCGATACTCATTCGACTTCTGGAAAAAGGAATCGACAAGGATACTATACTTTTGGCAATATTAGTAAACCAGATCAAGTTGCTAATATTTATCTTCAATTGTCAAGAAAGTCTATTGAAAAAGCGAGTCCATCAACATACGAATTACTTTCGAGCAGATCAGCAATCAAAGTTATGGGCAAAAATCAATTTAAGGATTATTCTATTGCCCTAGAGAAATCTATGAATCTTACCAAAATTTTTCTGGTCATCACTGTTATGGTATTTATAGGAATGTTAATTTTCAGCTAGTCAATATGGCACTTTTTTTTATGATAATATGATCTTGGATGGATGGATGGGGAGAGATTTGAACTCTCGACCACCTGTGTGTGAGACAGGTATCCTAACCAGGCTAGACTACCCATCCATTTTAGTATTACATCTTTCTATTGAGAGAATAAGAAGTTATACTTTCTAAAATTGTGAAGGAGTTTTATTAATATCTTAACAAAAGACCATTGTGTGCTGCTAGGATGGTCATTCTTTATGAGAGTGAATTGTTATTTGAGAAAGAGACTGACTGACTGACCTTATAACAACTATTAAATTATGTCAATATACGAAACAGAAAGTACAATTGCTTTAGAAGTAGATGCATCAAAAGATTAATGGAACTAATTAACATAAATTTTTTTGTGAAGTTAAGATTCGCCGAAAAGAAATCCTAACTTCCGCATCTGTGTTTGCCACTCGTATTAACAAGTCTGAGTATTCCGTTGATACTAATCATATACATAAAATTTATACGAAATGTTCTGTTTTATGTTTTTTATCGTAATTCCTTGTCTATAGTGACAAATGAAAGATAAATTATATTGATGTTTCTAATTATAGGAACAGTGAGACATAAAAGGATAAAATTCAATGGAAAGGAATAAGGATAGAGAAGAAGAAGAAGATTTAAGTTATATAAAGACAGAGAAACAGAAAGAGAGAGCAAAGCAGCAAGAATTTGTTCTGTTAAAATTATAAAAACCACGATAATCGGCGAGGCATTTAGTGCATGGCGAGATCTCTATAGACATGCACTTTTGCTGATTTGAATAGTAAACTTCATAAGAGAATGTAGATTATTTGCTACAATCTATGGTTCAATCTACAAGGAGCAGATGTAAAATTATTCCTCCCTTCGAATGTATAGAATGAAGAGACAGTAATTTCCTTTCAGAGTGTGCGCTAAGTCTTAATTGTGATAAGTCGTCTGTTTTTATCCTTATAGCAGATAAAAAAAATCTTTCATAGATAGAAGTTTCAGGGACGATATATATATGGCAAAATTATTGTCCAGATATATGAATTACCGGGTTAAAGATATTTCTTTGTCTTCAGAGGGCAAAAAGAAAATCGAATGGGCAGAAGCACATATGCCTGTGCTTGTTTCAATGGGAAATAAATATGAGAAAACTAAACCGCTCAAAGGTATTAAAATTGCAGGGTGTTTGCATGTGACAAAGGAAACGGGCGTATTGATGCGAACCCTCAAGATAGCCGGCGCAGAGCTCTCATGGTGTGGATGTAATCCATTAAGTACACAAGATGATGTTGCAGCTTCGCTAGCTATTGATGAAGGCATTTCAGTATTTGCAAGACGAGGAGTATCTACACAAGAATACTATGACGATATACATTCAGCCATGGGTATCAATCCGCATATAACAATTGACGATGGTGCAGACTTGACTATTGAAATGCATAAAGAAAATAATGGCTCTCAATCAAGAGTGTATGGAGGTACCGAGGAAACGACCACTGGAGTTATTAGACTACGTGCATTGCAGAAGTCAGGAAAACTTATCTATCCAATTATCGCGGTCAATGATGCCGAAACTAAACATGACTTTGATAATGTTTATGGTACTGGCCAGTCAGCTTTAGATGGTATTATACGTGCTACAAACATACTTATTTCAGGAAAGAATGTTGTCGTGGCTGGATATGGACATGTTGGAAAAGGAATTGCAAGGAACGCCTCTGGAATGGGAGCAAATGTCATCGTAACCGAAGTAGATCCAATTGCAGCCTTAAAAGCGAAGTTAGATGGCTTCTCTGTTTTACCAATGCGATCTGCATCTGATAAAGGTGATGTCTTCATTACAACTACTGGTTGTAAAGATGTCATCGTTGAAGAACATATAAGTAAAATGAAGGATGGGGCTATACTCGCAAACGCTGGTCACTTCAATGTTGAAATATCTATTAGCACACTAGAAAGTCAATGTGTAAATAAGAGGAAAATGAATGAAAACACAACGCAGTATACTTTAAAGAGTGGTAACAGAGTTTATTTAATCGGTGAAGGCCGCTTAGTAAATTTAGCAGCTGCAGAAGGTCATCCATCCGAGGTTATGGATATGAGTTTTGCCAACCAATTCTTATCAGTATTAAGACTAGCAGAGTCTAAAGGAACTATGAAACCAATGGTATATAATATAGATAAAAGTCAGGATCAAGAAATTGCTCTTGCAAAGTTAGAATCTATGTATATATCTATTGACAAACTTACGGAAGAACAGAAGATATATTTAGAAGGATTTAGCGAGGGAACATAGAGAAGTTATCATCTACAGAACAAATGTGTATATATATACATATATGTACATATTAATCGGATACAGAGAATATTTTGATCCAATCCTTCTTTTGGTTATAACAAACAAATATGCATTATCTGAAATTTGAAATCAACTATATATTCTATTTCACTTATTACAAAATTGCCTTTTACTCAATTCAAATAAGCAAACTCATCCACAATTTTCATTTACTCTTTGTAACGTGATAGATAATTAGTTAGTTCTTTGTAATTTCGCTAATAACTTCTATTCGTATACTTCTTTGATATGAAGGAAAAAGTTCTTTATTGAGTCAACTCCACAGATTCTAACTTTGGCGTCGAACTGTCTAAATGTCTTTTCTAATTTATACTTTAGCAAATTACAATAATTCGCTAATTGTCTTTATTCACCATTATGTAATAATATCTTTTAATTATTTGTATTTGAAACTATTCCAGTTAAACAATTAAAGACCTGAGTCAAACGGATAAGAAATTATTAAAAATCATTTTTACTTGTTGCTTACAACAATATAATATATATTTTATAAACCAAAGAAGTCTTTGAAATGTTAAGGGCACTATTATATTTTTCTTCTTTCATTTTTTTCCTGTATAATTGGCAATATTACACAAAAAAAGGAAAATATAATCAGCTATTGGTTACTCAGTAAACACATCTACTATGTCTATTCTTCTTTGGATTCCTTTTCGTTTGTAGAAACTCCTTCAGTTGTTTTCGTCAGGTGGCTACCATGTCTAGTTGTGTATTTTCCCTTAGTCTTTTCGTCTTCTGAATATGTTCCTTATGTAGATTCTTCTTCATTAGACATTATATAGAATAGATCCAAATACTATTTACTAATTGTGATACAACGAAAAGGCATTGATATATGTATTAGTTATTGTCTATGTCTGTTAAATAATCCATAACTAGTCGAATGGATCATCTAATAATATAAAGCACTTGAAAGCCGACAGGGAGAAGCAGCCTATAGTCTACCCAGAAGAGTCAAAAACTGTCAGCCATAATAACGCCTAGTCAAAACTATTCGTTGATACATATTTATTTGACTACTACTTATTTGGCCGTATAAAATTATGCATTGTTATAATCATTCTTACCTTGTATTATTGCCTAAATAATGCAATACATAAGCGCTAAGGAATAATGCTAAAATGCCTTTATAATATCAATATATAAACATCACACTACGTAAAGAAATGATACTAAAAATTAACCATTGATTAAAAAGTAGCTTCTCTATAGTATACCATAGTATATATAGAATATATAGAGATAATACTTATAGATCTTACATAATAACGAATTCATGGTTTTTACATCTTCGACAGGCACAACCAATATTCATATAACTAGTATCCAACCACTTTCTGAGAAGATCAAAAACCTCCAGATTATATCCTGTGATATATGTAATGGAAGAAAAGCATCATACGATGTGTTTGTCGAGGGCATAATTTCTGGGATAGTATTCTTAAAAAGATATTGTGAAAGCTGTGTAAAAACCATTAAGTGATGCTAATGACGAATAAAATTTGTTATAATTATCAGAGCCAAGGCTGCTACTGCAGCGCTGGCAGGTATAGTTATTATCCATGCATAAATTAGGTTTTTTCCTATTCCCCATCTAACTGCTGAAAACCTTTTTGTCGCACCTGCTCCCATTATAGCTCCTGAAATAGCATGAGTAGTACTAACAGGAATTCCAAACCAGGCCATAGATGTTAGGATTGCTCCACCACCTGTTTCAGCGCAAAATCCCTGATAAGGGCGCAAGTTAGTTAAACGGAATGCCATCGTTTTCACTATTCTCCATCCACCAAAGAAGGTTCCCAATGCAATTGCAGCTGCTGCTCCTAATATTACCCATAAAGGTACAATAAATGATTCTGAATCTACTACTCCACCTGCAATAAGCAAGGCCGTTATAATACCCATGGTTTTTTGTCCATCATTGGCTCCGTGTGTCAAGGAAAAGAAGATCGATGAACCAATTTGCAATTTGCCAAAAATTCTGTTAACTTTTGATGCCTTAGATCGTTGCAAATAATACATGATAATTATGGCAAAAGCAAAAGCTAATGCAAAGCCAACCATTGGTGATACAACCATAAACATTAATGTTTTTTCAATTCCCGATACTACTATGGCCTCGAGTCCGCCCGCTATCAATGCGGAACCAAGAAGACCACCAATGAGAGCATGACTGCTTGAAGAAGGAAGTCCAAAATACCAGGTGATCAAATCCCATACGATTGCGCCTATTAATCCAGCAAGAATAACGGATATGGTTGAAAACTCTGGCTGTATGATACCCTTACCAACTGTAGCTGCTACAGCAGTACCAAATACAAATGGTCCAGCAAAATTTGCAATGGCAGCCATACTTACGGCATAAAGTGGCTTTAGTACCCTAGTTCCTACAATAGTTGCTATAGCGTTTGCTGAATCATGAAATCCATTTATAAAATCAAAGAACAGAGCTGCTGCTATTGCTCCAAATATAATGATAATCCCGGGCTCTTCTACCATGTATATCACTTTTAACCATATTTTAAGGCTATGTCTTCAACAATGTCTGCAACTTCTTGACATCGATCAAGAGAACCTTCAAGTGTCTCATAAATTTCTTTTAATTTTATAATCTCTATTGCATTGTCTGTTTCAAATAATTCTGCAATGGCAGTACGATATATCTTATCGCCTTCATGTTCATACCGTTTTATATCACGACAATGTTCAACTAACTCATTAGCATTCTTTAACTTTCTTATTTGTGTCATTAACAGGTAAATTTCTTGAGATGCCGAAAGCAATATCTTTGCAAGTTCTAACATATATGGTGTAGGCTCTCGTATTTTAAAGAGCACAAATCTATCGGATGTTCCATCAGTATAGTTTAAAACTTCATCTATTGCACTAGCAAGTCTAGAAATATCTTCTCTGTCTAATGGAGTTACAAATGTCTGCGCTAGAATAATAAATAATTTATGAGCGATTTGATCTCCTTCGTGTTCTAGATCCTTAATCTTGGAATTACGTTCGGCAACCATGTTAAAATCAGTAACAAGTTCAAATAGAGATGATGTCGCTTTTACTAAATTTGCACCTTGACTTTCTAACATATCAGTAATGGTCTTGTCATTGGCACGTACCCATGAAAGCCAGCCCTTGCTCATACAAATTGCAGAATTTCAAGAGAAATATATTGCATCCTATAAAGAATAGAAGACTATCTAGTTTATTCTCCTTTTACATTAGCCGTCTATCTTTAATTGAACGTATTATACTCTCAGCTATAAGCTATAAAAAATGTGATAGCGCATCGGGACATACAAGTTAATCACAAAGAAGAAGAAGAAGAAGTAATGCAGACTTTGTATGCATATGGTGGTTGGTTATACATGAAAAATTGTATGGTACTCACTGCTTTGCTCATAACGCAGATGAGGACCTAAATCTTTGTTTCAGATAGTCCAACGCTCTTATATAACATTCTTATACATTCAGAATACGTTCTATATTTGAATTTTATTTCCTCTACTGGGATATCTTTGATTAAATGATCCTTTGCTGTATCAATTTTGTATTTTTTAGCAATATCATCTAGGATTGTATTAACTGTAGAATTTCTATATGATTCAACAATCAGCTTGCTCACAATATACACTGCAATCACTCCAGTATTTATCAAATTATCCTTGTTATTATAGGTAAATTCTATGTTAGATATTTGCTGTCTACTTCTTAGTTTTCTGTCAAATTTCAGGTATAAACAGAACAGCTTAAATGGTTATAATATATTTTACTAATTTTCTCTGATAGTTTTCTCTGAAGAGGGGAAACAACGCTTTGTAGGACTAAGATAATAGTATTCTATAATGAGACTAAACACAAGATAAAAAGTGGTTCTTAACTTACATTTTTATAATTAATTCACAAACAAGCATATACTTGAACTCTCAGACATTAGCCTCTATCCGCAATTACTTCTGACAGTAATTGTGGGAAAAAATTTTTGTTATATTATTTACATATCTTAATGGTTAGAAGAAAGAAAATCTTACTACATCTTTGAATTATAAAGGAGAATTGATGGTATGTATGATGTATTGCGTTACCGAATATATATTTGTGATATGACTTTTACAACTCCTATTGCTGATAGAGAATAAGGTTTTGGCAGTTCTGATATGAACAGTAAAGATCTGAACAGATGCAGATAAACGATATGTGTAATCATCTATTTGACTCAGGAATGTTGCATACTATCTTAAATAAAGTTGCAAATTCCTTGCATAAAGTGAATAATAGTTGATAGGCCTCTTCGAATAAGAAGATAGCTTTGCCTTTCTTATATCTACTATCACATCTTAAATTTAATCTAATAGAAGAGATAGCACAGAGAAGACTAAGAATTTTTTAATCTTGTCTAATTCTATTTCGAACCTACTATCTTATTTTTGTTGCTAAATATTCCGCTCCATCTTTTTGATTCGGATTTTGTTACTGTAAAAGAATGAGGAATAACCGAGACTCTTTCCATCGTAGGAATTTTGGAACGAATTGCCATTTCTATTTCTATTGATAATAATTCTACATCTGTTAATGGTTTGTTACCATCGACTTCCATATGGACTTCTGCTTGAGCAACCATTCCTGATGAACGCAAAAGTACTGATCTGACTCTAATGTTTTCATGTTTAAATCTTTCTTCGACAATTCTTTTGACAAGTTCGGTAACCTTCGGGTTCTGCCAAGCATCTACAAGAATTAATGATGATTGTTTGAGTGAAATATAGGAAACAGAGAAGATATATCCTGCGATTATCATACCACCAATAGCATCCATTTGTAAAAATCCAAATTGGCTTGCTATTAATACGCTAAAAAAACCAATTACTGAAGCTGAACCATCTTTTATTGAATTCTTGGCATCAGTCTTTAATGAGAGCAGGTCATACTTGTTTGCAATAATTCGCATTTGAAATGCTCTGTGTAAAGATATGGCACCAGCCGTTGCTAAAACAATCATGGTGAAAATAGGCTGCTTGATTTCTCGTGGATGTATTAATGCTTCATAAGAGTGGTAAACTATAATGCATCCAATAATAATCATACCAATTGCAGCCATCATTGCTGCAAAACTTTCAACCTTATGGTAACCAAAATGAAATTTCTTATCTGCAGGGCGATGAGCAATACGTAAACCCAATAATACAATAAAAGAAATCATGGCATCGGATAGCGAGTCTATGCCGTCAGCGGTGGCAACTACACTGCCACTTATATGCCCCGTAACCAGCTCTACAATTCCAATGCCGATTAAAGTTATAACAGAGATCCTTGCAATCTTTTGACCCGCTAAAATTCCTTCATTTATTAGATTAGAAGAAGACTTTTTAACAATCCCTGAATCAGATGTATTTGAAGCATCAGCATTATTGCTGTCTGTATCATCCATATTATAGCGTTAATGAAGTTTATCAATTATAATATTTAAACTCATTCTATTTTCAGATTAAATAGAATTTAACGAAAATTTACTCGATATTTACATAATAGTATTATTAATTTCAAATTTTTATTTATTATACTAAATAGTAGTCCAGTAAAATTGACATATTGTAATAGAGCCGCCAGCATATGCCAATATTTTTATTTTCAACAAAATAAAGAACGTCTACATCAAAAGCCGGTTTACGTTTATAGATTTGTGCCCTATTCAAACCCCAACAAGTTGTAGCCTGCAAACTTAGTAAACGTGTTAACTCTCAAGTATCATCTTTCTAAGATATTGATATATTGTAGAAATTGATATATTATAGAAAGCCAATCTAAATGTCGCACGATAACAGTAAGTTGTATCAAGATTGAAATAACGGTCGAAAGAATTATTAGATAATGCAAAAGTATTATAGCCCTTGTTGTCTTTGATGTATTATGAGTAAGATATCTACTACGCTTCTCCTAACAGCACTAGCTGTTGGACTAATTTCTCTATCAATAGGCACTACAACAATTTTTGCGCAGACTGCCACCTCCGTCTCGATACTTCCAGGATCTTCAGCTGTAAAGCCTGACAATAAGTATTATGACCCATCGCCAGTGAATGTAGCAGTAGGTACTACTGTCACATGGACAAATGATGATGCAACTTTACACACAGTATACTCAGGAGAACCAGATGACCCAGAAAAGAGCGGCCAATTATTTAAGTCTGATTTTATGAGTAAAGGGAAAACCTTTTCATATACATTTGATACTGCAGGAACTTTTGACTACTATTGTACTTTGCATCCGTTCATGCTAGGGCAGGTAGTAGTAAAATAGACAAACACATCCTTTCTTTTTAGTCTCTTTTTTTCTTTATGATAATTATACTCTATACTAAACTTAATAATCAAATTATTCCATAGGATATACTAGAAGTTGGCATATCTATAGTACCTTCATCAATATTTTCTTCTTCATAGTATAATGAATAGGTTTATCACCTATAACGTAAAATAAATATAATAAAGGAATCTGGATGCATATATCTTAAATTAAATATATTCAAAGACAATGTAAACAAGAAAATGGCGATTGATATATCTAATAAATTACCTTTATTATAACAATGATTAATATATATTCTGCTCGGAGTATATGTATTCATATCAATATGTAATTACAATGATCTATCATATCGGATTTTAATAACAAGATTACGAATTCAAAATAGACAAAATATTCTCATTTGAAAAATAATGTGAAACTAAATAATTCAATTCTTATTATAGGTATTTCAGGGCAAGTTTGATAAGGCTAAATAATACCATCTATAGAGAAGCTTCATATGGATATGTATATAGCAGAATGTTTTGATATTGATTATATATTCATGACATGATTTACTGAGATAAAAATTGTCATATCTATCATTGTATGTGGAACAAGGCGGATAAGTGTATGTATAACTATCATAGAAAAGGCCTCAATATACTGTAATTTCTTGCCTTGAAACACTATAAATCAAAGTTTGACAGAAAGAGCATGAGAGTCTAATTAAATTAAGTTCTAAAGTATATAAGATTAATGAAACGACAATTATATTTGTTTAAAGTAATTAAAATGTTATAAATAATTAGTAATTAAAATCAAATCACAATTATTTATTTACTATCTATTAAATTACAAGAGAAGTAAAAGTGGATTAATGTCATTTTACAATTGGTATTATTTAATATAATTAAAATAAAATGGTAATTTTTTCTGATAGTGGTGCTACCATCAGAGTTATCCTGAAGGTGTTGTCATATTTGGGTCAGTACTAGTTTGTTCTTTTTGCAAGTCTGCTAATCCAGTAGCTTTATCAGTTACTTCAGTATTATTTGTGAGTGCTTCAGTGTTGCCTTGAGTAAGGTTTTCTATTTCGCTGGCTGTTGTAGCTCCTCCTGTAACATTTCCACTAGCTCCTCCTCCTGTTGCATTTCCACTAGCTCCTCCTCCTGTTGCATTACCTGCTCCATTAGCAGTTGTGTTTGTTTGTGCTAATACGGATCCAAGAGGTCCTACGGCTATTAACATGATACCGAAAGCCATAGTTAAAGTAACGGCTGTATATGATTGTTTCATCAATAAAGCAGATGTCCTACAATTACTTAACACTTTCCACTCTAAAATAGGAAGTTTGAACATCCATTCTTGATAAAGAAGAATAGATTCATGGTAGCTCTAAATTTAAATTCAAATTATAATTTATTAATAACAAATGATCTTTCTAATGGAATTCTAATAAAAGAAGATTAGATATAAATAAAAACAATTGATTATATCGTTTATATATAAACTATCCATATGCCAAAAATCTCCAGAGTATTGATTTAAAGAATTTTTCGTTTATTAGTAGAGGCAGCTGCTGTTTGTACTTATCACCTAATTATGTATTAGTAAATCATTTGTATTAGACAATATTGCTAGTTAACATCTTAGAATCTCAATTTTAATAGTCAACATTCAAAATCGATAGAGATGTATTACTTTGTGTGGTATATGGATAGTTATTTTATACATATTATTAAAGACTTGTTATTTAAAAGCTGTTCCATCTGGTCACGCATGTAACTCTTTTTAATCTTTGTGTACTGTAAACTACATGGCAAAATCAACAACAAAGGATGAAACAACAAAGTTAGAAAACTCTACCTATAATATCCTCATAGCTCTTGGGAAAGACGCTGATTTCCTATACGATACTATTGATACCTACATAAGTGATGCTCAAAAAGACAACAATTCTGAATTGGAAAAAACGTGGAATACTATAAAAGATGATAGAAAAAGACATATGGATATGTTAAGGAGTGCTCTAGAAAGAGAAGCAAAAGAACAAAAGCTGAGTCATTAGTGATTTAATTAAATTAATAGATTAATTTCATGCGCTGCATACATAAATGCGGCGGCTGCATATAGCTATTCCTTTTGTTTTAAACAATTTGTTAAGGATATGATAGTAATTAGTGATAATCATTGTGATAATAAATATTACAAGCATTAAATAAGAGAAAAAAAATTGCGAATGATCTAAATATATATTTCACTTTATGATATCTGAGGATGCATTTGCTGTTATTACTATCGTTAATAATGTGGTATCTATGATGAATCAACTCAAAGGAAAGATCGTGGCTGATTTTGATTATATTCAAATAAATACTCCTTTGATCTCATTTTAAAAATATGGAAAAAGTAAGATAGAATTAATGATATATTCGTTACTATTTACTGGTCACATTAATATTTTTAATTTTGTATTATTAATTTAATGAATTCAAATTATTTGACTAATACAATAAGCTTCGATAATTTCTTGGCTTTTTACAATAATTATAATAATTATAATGTATTCGAATCACCATTTGAGAGAATCATATATTATTATTTTTTACTACATCAGACAAAACAAAGAGTATAGTTATGAAAAATACTCACTATTCTTATAGATGAGAAGTGAAATTGATAAAAAATTTAAATACCTACTTATCTTCATAAAGTGCCGTTAATGATACCCTTATTCATTGGACTTCCGATTTTTCATTATAGCTATTCTTGTCTACTATATATATTGATAATATTATTTGAATCATTAAGAAGATATCTTTCTAATACTATTAAGAATATTATTATGGTTTCTATCTGATACCTAGTTAAGTGATTTTCATATTTCATCTTTAGTGATTATGGGCTACGTCTTAGCTTAGCTAATCTAAACATCGGTCTTTTTACTTTTATTGACCACATTAATTCTATATATGATTCACGAACAGACACGAAAGGAACAAAATACAAAGATAATAAAAAGAAGAATCGAAAAATTCCAAATAAAAAATCGAACTATTACGATTTCAACAAATAATTTTGTAGAGGCTCTAACAATTGCTTATAATAAATACCTCGATTCGATTAATGAAGACAATGCAATTATTAAGAAAGTGATCTAGGACATATATTTGGTCACTAATATATTCAAATGTCAACGCAGATACTTATCACAAACTTACCATCCATGTTTAGAAATAAAATAGTGTTCGATGATTTAACAACGACTATTGTAATAGTTTTTCCTTTGTATCATTATTGCTGTTTTACTTGGTCTATTTATAGTAAAGTTTCTATAAGAGCAACTGCTCATTGCGACTCAGAGAAGGGCAACTAAAAGAATCTTTCAATCTAGAAAGGGTCTTGATTATATAGTTAAAGTTTTTAATCTCGTCTATGATGGTAAATATATTTATCAATGCAATTAGCACTGCCGCAAAACAAATATCAGATTATCTTTACAACTAGCGTAGGTGAATACAATACTGATACATTTCTTCTTCACCTAAACCTTGGACGTCGGTTAATAAATGCTGATAAATCTGCAATAGAATAATAATAATAGGTTAGCACGCCTCTTGATTCTACCTGGTGTAGGTATAGCTTATGAGGTAATAAGTACAATACATAGCAAGATTTTAACAATCAATATAAATATCTCATAAGTTAGTTAGAAATTGAATAATCCTAATGATCCATATCAGAGCAATAGGTTAGATCCTGATATATATATATATAGACAGTACGACTCGTGGTAAAAGAATACATAAAATAACGACCTACAAAGAACACAAACGAATCTTATATAGTGATCCCGAATATTTATTCATAGTTGGAAAATGCAAGTCTTATATTATATTAATAAACAAGTTAATTGTGTTATTGCCAAAATATTGTTCCGTTAGAGTAAATGGGAAGGATTGTTATTTGCCATCCTCTTACATTGTTTCTATAGCCTCTCTAAAGGAAGAATATATGATAGGTGCCGTGTGTATTGATCATAGAGATAGACTAGAAGAACGAATTAGAGTTATGCAATTAGAAGGGAATGTCCCGATGGGCACTATAAAAATTCAGCCTACCAAGATCATATCAACGAACTGTATAAAGGGTACAGACGAAGATCGTATGGAGGTATCTTCAAAGCGAGGAATTACTATGCCAGAGAATGATGTTTAGAGTCATTTCACAAAAACAAAAATAATAACATTAACTCTATGGGACATCAAATAGAGGAGGCTTTTTGACATATCCTCAATAAAAATCACAAGCTATATTGCAAACATTTACTCAATTTTATATGTAAGAATAGTTTATGCTTTTTTTTGTAAGATGTTGGTCATGGCAGTTTTAATATATGAGGATTTACAAGGTATAATGGTTCTATCCCATTTAATATATTGAGCAGATTTTCAGCAGCTACTCTGGCCATTTTAGAGCGGATCTGAAATGTCGCACTACCGATATGTGGTAGAATTATTACATTATTCATACTCAATAGAGGACTAGAAATGCATATTGGTTCCTTTTCATAAACATCAAGACCTGCACCTGCAATCCATCTACTTCTTAATGCTTTTATTAAAGCCCTCTGGTCGATGATCTGGCCCCGTGAAGTATTAATTATGAATGCTGTATTTTTCATTTTTCTAAGTCTTACTTCATTAAAGAAATGAAAACTATACTTGTTTAGATTTGCATGTATCGATAGAAAGTCGCTTTCTTTTAGAAGTTTGTTAATATCAACGTAATTTGCAATCGGATCATCTAATTGGTTAACTATGCAATGTCGGTTATGATATAATATCTTCATATTAAATCCTTTAGCTCGCCTTGCCACGGCGCTGCCAATTCTACCTAATCCAAAAATTCCTAAAGTCATTCCGTTAACATCTGATCCTAAAAATAATTTGGGCATCCATCCATATTTCCATCGTTTTTTTCTGACAAATTTATCTGCTTCAACAAGTCTGCGCGCTAATGAAAGAATAAGGGCAAATGTTAAATCAGCTGTGGATTCAGTAAGGATATCCGACGTGTATGTGACATATATCCCTCTTCTGTTTGCCTCTTCTATATCGATGTGATCATAGCCTGTACTATATGAGCTTATTACCTTGAGATTAGGTCCTGCTGCATCCATAATTTCTCCGTCTATTGTATCTGATAGCGTACACAGAATTGCATCCATCCCACGTATATTGCTAAGAATCTCTTTTTTCGTCGGTGGACTTGGTTTTTTATTAACCGCTATGTCACATTCTTTTGATAAGATTGAAAGAGCTGGCTCTGGTATTATTCTCGTTACATAGACTTTTTTTTTCATAGCTCCCTCATCATATTCTATCAATTCATCTTGCTAATCAATTTATAATATCTATTATTATCTGCAGTTGATTTTGAATAGTCTATGATCATAGACTATTTTAGCATTTGATTTTTGCAAGTACATCTATAATGCTGTTAAATTGATTATAGGGTATGTGTCCAGGCAACGAATTGCCAATAGGCGTAAAAGAAACAGAAACAGAAACAAAAAGTGTGTTTTCTAAAAATATTGAATATTCAATGTCCGATCAACTTTTTAATAATATCGTAGGGTATAATGACGTAAAAAAATTATTCAGAATGTCATTATCTTCTGAAAAGCCGGTTCATGTTTTGCTAGTTGGTCCTCCTGCATCTGCTAAGACACTTTTTATGTTAGAATGTATCAAACTGGAACGATCATTTTTTACACTCGGTAGTCACAGCACAAAGTCAGGAATGATTGATTATCTTTTCAAAGATCGTCCTAGATATCTTATTATAGATGAGATAGAACATATGCCAATGAAAGATCAAACGGCGCTTTTGAGTTTGATGGAAACAGGTATTATAGCCGAAACAAAATATCAAAAGACTCGCAATACACAAATGAAAACATGGGTCTTTGCTACCAGCAATGGCACAGAACGAATGTTGACTCCATTGCTTTCTAGATTTATAGTATTACATTTTAAGCAATATAGGTATGAGAACTTCCGTGAAATAGCAGTGCACATACTTGCTCAAGAGGGAATATCTTCTGAAATTGCTAGTACCTGTGCTGATGCAGTCTGGCTAAAGATGAAATCTAAAGATATAAGAGATTGTATAAAAATTGGTCGTCTTGCAAAAATGAAAGAAGATGTTGATTGGATCGCAAGCACCTTGAAAAACTACAAATAGTAATAAATACGATCTTTTTCAATAAGTTCAAGACGAATCACCTGATAGATAAGATAACTTTACCGCCACTTCCAGTAGTGTTAATTTTTTATTGTCATAGTAGAGCCTATGCACACAGTCCATGGAATAAGATATTAACAATTCAATAGGTTTTAGAATATTATTAAGATAAAAGTCAAAGGAATATTTACGAAAGCATATGCAAGAGAATCTATCGAATACCAGTGGTGCCAGAGTGCAATAAATCAGGTATGTTGCGTTGCATTATCAATGATATTATTTGCTTTTTCAATCTTTTTTCTTTTTGTTGTACCTTAGGACGAATCATATACAATATCCATTATCCATGACTTTTTTATAACATGCTTCATCCTTCTTCCTTCTCGGATGCACCTAATACTGATCTCCTTCCTTTTTTTCCAATTTTCTCTTCATCTTTCTTCTTTATTTGATAGCAATATTCTTTGGCCTTCAAAAGAGGATGCGTTATCAGCTTCCACGCATCAATAACATTATCATAGATATCTTTCTTTCTTACCTATTTTTCACCATCATCATAATCCAAATAAGCATGCTCAGCGCCACCACCACCAGCACCACCATTATCATCATTCCCATTATCAATTAGCAAAGATAGTTCTTGAATAAAATAATAATAATAATAAAAAAATCTTCGCCTTCTCCTCTTATTTTCCTTTGATAATCTTCTAGCACGAAGGTTGAAGTAATTAATAAATTAGCAATTAAATCAGTCAATGGATTAGTAATTTACTCTTTTGTTCTGATTTTTGTTATTGTGGTAAGCATTTATCGCTATTTGTGAGGAGAAACCATATTTCCATTTGGAATTGGATTTCAGCACTACAAGCCCTAGAAGACATTCCATATGAAAAGAAAAGGGATTTATGAATTTATGAATTTATAGTTGATGATGATGAAACTCTGATTAAAGGAGGAAATGAATTAGTTTGGTTGATGTAGATTGCAACTGAACTAAAAGCTGACAATTCTTCGAATAGATCAATCATACGAAAAGAGTATATGCTTATTGCAGCGCATTTTACATACGATCATTAGCAGTAGGAAAGTATGGAAAATATCCTATATCTACTACTGATGGTGGTACATACTTATATCCTCAAGCTTGTAAATTCCTCAAACAAAAAAACAAAATATTATTCATTTGCCATATAAGAAAAGTATAATTGAAGAACCATTCAGTATCCTAAATAAGGATAGAACTAAAAGTTTTGATGACTATTTCCGTGTAGAAAGAGAAGAAGCTGCAAACTAAAACATATTCCAAATTAGTTTAATTTATATATTGATATGCATAACAGATTGCTCTCAAGGTCATATTCTAAAATCTATATCTGATATATTGCTGATTAAAAACCCTTACTTTTGAACTGTTCTCGATGGCATATTGCTTTACTACTAACGCATTGTTTATTTTGCTTGAAGATGTCTTCAGAATAAATTATGGACCCATTGGATAAAGCAATTCTTGCTTCATTATATGTAAGCGCCTTGGAGCCTCAGGTGTCATCATTTGATAGAATCAATTACAGGTTACCAATAGGAAAGGAATTCTACAGGTTGAAAGTTCAACAACTCTCAGAGCTCGGTTTTTTGGAAAAAAACGATCACTATAAACTCAGTTTCTTTGGAAGGGATGCTTTGAAAGTTGTTTTAGTCGGTGGTGTATTTGATATAATTCATCCCGGTCATATTCATACACTGAAGGCAGCAAAAGCACAAGGCGACGTGCTTGTGGTGGTGATTGCAAGAACTTCCACTGCATTGAAGATAAAGAAAAATCGAAGAATATATCATAATGAACTATTACGTAAGGAGCTTGTATCATCTTTGGATCTAGTCGATCTTGCTATCATAGGAAAAGAGGGTACACTTTACGACACAGTGGAATACGTCAAGCCTAATATTATTGCGTTAGGTTACGATCAAGCGCATAGCGAAAAAGATGTTGCAGAGAATTGTCAAAAGAGGAATTTGAACATTAGAGTTACAAGATTAAACACGCCGATTCCAGAAACAAAAAGTTCAAAAATAAAGGATGAATTGGGTGATTTTTTTTATAGAATTTGAGTTTTTTTAGTATTATTTATGAACACTTTAATGCTAATTCGGTCGCCATTTTGAACTCCAATAGAATTCTTAATAGAACATGGTGCAATGACCTCTAACATGCTATCGTCGTAATGTGTTCTCTCCAACAAAATTATTGCTGCATTCTTTATTGCATTATTATTAATAATGGCCATATAGCATTTAGCCCATCCATAGGTACGAGTTTTGTCACTAAAACCTTCGATGAAAATGGAAGGGAATTTCCCTAATTCTCGTCTTGCATTAATATATACTTGGTCTACAAGTTTCACATTTAATGTGCCAGGATATGGATCATAACCAAGCTTATCTTTGAATTGTTTACGGTATCCATCTAAGGACATATAGTATGCACCCTCTCCCATTCCAGAAATAACCATTCCTTCTAAATCAATTGTATCAGGGCTAGATTCAATGGCAGACTTTATCATAGATAATAAATTTTCGATCTGATGACAGCCTTTATCTGTGATTCTAACTCGAAATTTTTTGCCATTTCTAAGACGCTCAATATACCCCACATTTTCTAGTTCCAAAAGATGTTTGGAAGCTGCTTGTTGTGATCTCTTTATTGCTTTAGCTAGATCAGCCGTAGTGATCTCGATAAAATTATGACGTCCTCCTAGCGTTAAAATCTGTATAACAGTGAGTATATGCTGTAACCTTAGCTCTAGCATTGTATTTAGTTGGTAATTCCCATGTCTCCAAAAGTTCGAATCCTTATGTCCGTCGACTTTCTAATATCGCCTCTTCTATGGCCGATTATATATTCAATTCCAACTCTATCTGCTGCTTCAACCAATCTCTGCGTAACGATACCATCAAGGACCAATAATTTAGCTCCTTCTGTGCTATCAAGTTTCTTTACTACGTCTGAAACGGGTATTTTAAGGAGTGTCTTCAATGAACTATCCAATATGATTGCCTCTAGAGTTTCATTAATCTGAGGATAAACCTCTCTAACAATCGAAAGAATCTCTGGAGTCTCTTTATGTACACTCTCGCTATCCTTACTATCTATGTCTGGTACCTGTTGTTGTTGTTGTTCGTCTCTGTCATATTGTGTTTGTCTCTCGTGTTTCTGTGTTTGTCTATGATCTGATTGTGTTTGCGGAAGTGATTGTGACTGTTGTACATTAGCAGATACAAAAGGTATAGCTTCTTTTAAGATGTCTGCGATTTCAAGAGGAGTACATTCTTCAACTTCTCTACCAGAAGGAGCTCTTAAGACTTTATCTATCTGTACGAGTCCCTGTAACTCTTTTAGTATTAAATCGCCAGCTCTGTCGCCATCTAGAAATGCTATAACTTTTTTTCCTTCTGTAAGTCTGGTAATTGTCTCATCGATTTTTGCACCTTCAATAGCTATTGCATTATCAAAGCCGGCACGTAGAAGATTGATAACGTCGGCTCTGCCTTCAACTAGTATTATCCAATCAGAATCGAACACTCCAGGACCACAAGCAAGCTGAGCTTTACCAAACGCAGTAAGCTTACCTGGTTTTGTGGCGTCATAAACATCTTTGAGCATTTCTTCTCCTTCACTGATTGTCTTTGTAGCCCATTCTTGCACAATCTTTTTGGCACGGTCAACAATGATCTTTTTCTTTATTGCCCGTATATCATCGATACCAAACAAGGCAAACTTTGCTTGAAATGGTCCAACTTTGTCAATACTTTCAATTGCTGCAGCAATCAATGCTGCAGTCGAAATATCTGTGCTCATAGGAATTAAAGCATCCCCTTTTGCCATATTCGGTTTCGTATCTACATTGACTTCAATTCTGCCAACTTTAGAAACCTTCTGCAATTCATTTAAATTCATTTCAGGTCCCAAAAGACCCTCTGTCTGTCCAAAAATCGCACCGATGATATCGGCTTTTTCAACCAAACCATCAACTTCGAATCTTAATTTAACGTGATACTTCACAATACCTGTGCTAGGCAATTTCATAACCTCATATTTACTATTAAGTAAAGTTGAGTAGTCTGGCTCGAATATAAGTGCTTTGACGCGTTGCACTCACTTTAGTCAAACTAAATAATATAATTATTTTCTACCCCGTCAATAATGAAGACTTTAATTTAACATAATTCATATGTAAAAATAAAGGTCTTTTCGTGAGCCAGTAATCCCGGACAAATGAGGTGCATAAGTTACAAGGTCTTCTACATGTCTAACCTTTCCATTAGTAATTTTTACTAAGGCTCTTTTATAGAATAAAGTGACATTATTTCCTTTGCATTGAAGTTGCGTCACTAATTTACTAGTTATTTGTTTACCTTTTCTGTCCATATCTAAGAGAAGAATTATTTTCTTTCTATTTAGATGGTGGTTATCAACAAAATCTGTAACACCTCTAAAATGATGGAATATCGTTACATTACCATTAAATCCTACACTAATAAGGGCTGCTACATCTCTTTTTCCTTCCACAACTATGACAGAACCATTCTGTGATTCCTCGTTAAGCCTATCAATATATTCGCGTAGCTGATCAATTGTGTCGCTGTCTATTGAATGATAAGCCATTGTTGAAATAGTATTAAGATAACAAGATTTAATCATTATTGTTACCTGTTTTGTAAGCGATATTGTATTACATTTGATAATGAAGATGACATTATAATACCCAACATTATAAAATATTACGATAGTATATTACTTCTAATAGGAGTAATTCTAACTTGCTGTCTTGCATTAACACATGTGTTCTCCTAGAGTATTTTTTCAATCATATTGTATAGTGCAATTGAACGTTTCAAAGATATACAGATACTAAATAAGACGCAAACATACAGAAAATAATAATTTTATAACAAAGTATCAAGACTTTGCCTATTCGATCTTTTATAGTCTATCGTTTCTATCTGATTGATCATGTGTTCCCAGAACAGTTGCTTATTTTACAGGTGTATTATAATATAGACAATGTATATTTGTCCTAAAGCACTCTGTTGTTTAACAGATCTTTTTTAATAGAAGATAACTTAAAATACTAATTATAGCTGGATCCATTCAAGAACAATGATATTATCCAGCCTGGTAATGAATATTGGTGGATCTGAATGGGCAATAGTAATAATTTTAGGTCTCATTTTGGTATTTGGACCAAAAAAGTTGCCTGAACTTTCCAGAACTTTTGGAAAAGCATCAGGAGAATATGAAAAAGCAAAACAATTATTCAGACTAGAGCAGGAAAATATTAAAAAGCATGTTAACCAAAACACGTATCCCATGGGTCCAAAAATCTTAGGACCAGTTGCCTCACAACGACAAAAGCTTGAGGAAATAGCTAAATCGCTTGATATCGATTATATAGGCAAGACCGATGAGGAGATACGTTTTCAGATTACAAATAAAATACAGCGTTAGTACTCTGACAAATTGTAAGTCATTAAAAAATATTTAGATGATTTCTCCTCAAAATATCTTGACCGTATACTTTAATTTTTATTACTTGCAAAATCTTGCATCAGTTGGTATTTTAACACTTAAATATATCTCGTTTTCCAAACCATTGTATTGTCTGATTCAACTACCACCACCGCCACCGCCACCCAAGCACTAATAAACCCATTCGAAACAGCTTTGAAACAACTTGCCGAAGCTGCTAAGATGATAGATCTAGATAACGGTATGCATGAGATTCTAGCACATCCAAAAAGAGTTCTGACTGTTGCAATTCCGACTAGAATGGATAATGGGGAGATCAAAGTCTTTACTGGCTTTAGATCACAACATAATGATGCTCGTGGGCCTTTTAAAGGAGGTATTAGATATCACCCTCAAGTCAGTATTGACGAAGTCAAGGCACTTTCTATGTGGATGACATGGAAATGTGCAATCGCAGATCTCCCATATGGAGGTGGTAAGGGTGGTATCGTCTGTAATCCAAAGGACATGTCCGAAGGAGAACTTGAGCGTATGACAAGACGTTACGCTTATGGTATCTCTGATATTATTGGACCTCATACAGATATTCCAGCTCCTGATGTTTATACTGGTGGCAAAGAAATGGCTTGGATCATGGATACCTATTCAGCACTTAAGGGGAATTTTGTTCAACCAGAACTTATTACAGGTAAGCCTCTTGCAATTGGTGGTTCTCTTGGAAGGAATGAGGCAACAGGTCGTGGATTATCTTTTACTATAAGAGAGGCTGCCAAAAAACTAGAAATTAATATGAAAACTGCCACGGTCATCGTACAGGGATTCGGAAATGCTGGTCAATTTGCAGCTCAGCTTGTAGAAGAGCAGGGTGCAAAAATCATAGGTGTATCGGATTCCCAGGGAGGAGTTTACAACAAGAATGGTATCCAAGTAGGCGCTCTGAGAAGACATAAAGAAAAGAGGAGTTCTGTAGTAGGTTTCTCTGGAACCAAATCTATCAGCAATGAAGATTTGCTAGAACAAGAGTGTACTATATTGATACCAGCAGCTCTCGAAAGTCAAATTACGAAGAAGAATGCTGGAAAAATTAGTACTAAAATAATCGCAGAAGCAGCCAATGGTCCTACTACAACTGAGGCTGATGAGACTTTGTACAAAAATAAAATTTTGGTAATTCCAGATGTCCTCGCTAATGGAGGAGGTGTTACAGTTTCTTATTTTGAATGGTTACAGAATCTTAGAAGAGACTATTGGTCAGAAAATGAAGTGAATGAAAGACTTGATAGAAATATTACAAAGGCATTCAACGACGTCTATAATATATATGAGAAATATAACGTCAATATGCGGAAAGCAAGTACACTATTAGCTGTAAATAGAGTAGTAGAAGCAATAAAAATTAGAGGATTATGGCCTTAGTTATTATCCTCCTGTTAAGTTAAGTTGGATAATAACAGAGAAAGACTAGAAGGATAATAGTC
>DASQRW010000171.1:0-5427 GCA_035642715.1 Nitrososphaeraceae archaeon
CAGATGCGCTTGCGCCATGTGCCGTGGGATTGGTCAGGGGATCGATAATCTTTAATTGCTCTATTACGGAGCCGGGCCATCCGTGCGTGACAATGAGCGGCAACGCGTTTTCATGTTTCGAACGAACGTGGATGAAATGAATGTCTAGGCCATCAATGTTTGTTATGAACTGCGGTAGTGCCTTGAGTCTCGATTCGACCTTGCGCCAATCGTAATCTGTACCCCAATACTGCGCGAGTTTCTGAAGCGTCGCGAGCTGAACGCCTTGCGATGCATCCGTGACCGTTTCCCGTTCAGGGAACCTTGTCGCCTTAATGCGCCTGCGCAATTCGGTAAGTTCCTCTTCAGGAACATTCACCTGAAAAGGACGAATATCCAAGTTATTGCTAGGCGGTGCTGTACTTGCTGCGGTAGCATTAGTTGCATTTGTTGCATTTGCTCCCTGCGCTGACGCTTCTCTAATATTCTTAAGACCGTTCGATATACCAAAAGCCCCCAGCCCAAAAAACAACATTCCTGCTCCTGCAAGTTTTATAAATTCCAGCCTTGAAAGTTGATTATCTTTCAAACTCTCTTGATCATCAGACATTTTCACAATAAATTACGCAAACCTTAAAAACTTTGTGTTTATATATATAGCGACAGAAAGATAATAACAAGAATTCCATTATGCATAACTATAACGCAAAAATATTTTACTTTTAATGAGCATTGTTATCTGGAAAGAGGACGAGATAGCCCGAATATTGGTTGTGGATGACGAAAAGGACAGCGTTGTCGTTGTTAGAGATGACCACATTGAGCAAGCACCTGACAGATAGATGTATTGGATGCAGTCAACAATTCTTATCTTGATGAATACGACAAGCAAGAATCAAAGTTGCTGCCATGCGATTATTGCAAAAAGGAATATCTTATTCCATCTTATTTAATTTAGAAATTCTAGGCTCAAGTAAAACGCGGGTTTAGTTTGAGTATTGTAGTTGCATTTATCGATGCTCAACTGAACATTGGGGCTCGCAAAGCAATCTATATTTATATTTCAACTGTGCTTTCAGCTTTTTTCTTTTTGTTCTCTTAATAGAGAACAAAGGTAGTAGTGGTAGTAATCGTGTAGTTTTACACTTTGCTGCAGCTGGATTTTTCTGAGTGGTACTGGTCGTAGTATTACTGGCATTCCTCCTCCAAACCAGAATCAAGTTCCAAACCAAAGAAGTGGTATTATTAATTGGGAGAATTTGTGTGAGCAAGCCAAGTCTCTTCATGAACACTTCATAAAGGAAGATTGTGACGATCTGGCTGATGGAACGCAGCTTACTCCTGAAGGAATACGCGTTATATTATGCTTCGGTGCAGGAGCATATCTGCTTCTAATTGATCCATTTCAATTCGCAGCAGCACAGAGTGCTGCTCGCGCAGCGGGACTTTGTAAATAAATGAATAGACGAATAAACAATAACACTCAGAGATATATTCTATTTATATTAGAACAAAAAGAAAAGGAGTCATTGACTTTTTTAATTCGCTATTATGCTCAAATAATAGTGGCTTGAATGTGATATTATGTATGATGTAGTGTGTGAGTATATTGCTTATAAGATATTGCTAAATTTGCTAGAGAATCATTCTATATAATTGCTATTGAATAGAAATATAATAATAATAATAAAAAAGAAAAGAAAAGAAAATAAAAAAAAGTTTGTTATTGCTCACTTCTATTTAAATCTTATTTGTCGCTGCTCTCACTTTTTCCTGGTTCAGTTATTATAGAAGTATTGCATCCATCTAGTCTATCTAATTCTGTAGTACTGTGTCCGCCTTGACATAATCCTTCATGAAATCTTACATCTTGATCACTTCCAAACTCTGTATTATCATGTACTCTTTCATCTGCTGTATCTAATCCTTCTCTAGCACTTTCTTTCTGTGCTTGTGCTGGTTGTATTGTTGCCGTCATTAATCCGCTAGTTCCAAAAACAGCTATTAACATCGCTGCGCCTAAGACTACACTTAAAATCTTTGTTGTTTGTTGATTTGTCTTATTCATTTGTTAAATACAGAGTATACTAATAATATATATATGAATTGTCTACTAATAGTATATATCAACAATCTCAATTGATAATACTGCTGCGTGAACAAACAAATAAGAATATACAACTCTATAGCTCTGCTGGGAAAAACAAATAGAGACAGACAGACAAGGATTAAAACCCCACAGAGCGTTTAGTAGAGTTGATTTGAATGCTTTTTCAATTGATAAACGTCTGATTGGTTCTCTTTTCTTACTTTAGCTTTCTTCTTTACTTTTTAACATCACATATGAACATTCTTACGCATGTCCATAAGTGTGAAGTACCGCGCTAATACATACAGACTATTATGCCGTTCTTGTTACTTACGTACTATACTGTACTTTACCTTGTCGATGACCAACGAGTTGTTTTATATATATATGTATAAGATGTTCTTGTTGTTGTGTGTTAGGTATCTAAGCAAGCCATGTTAGGAGGGCACAATAGCGGTGAATATGATTGTTCTAGATCGTCTATTTTCTTTTTAATTATTTCATGGTGTTCTTCTGACAGATGAAATCCAAACAAAAGTATACTATGAAATGCTTCCTGATTATATAGTTTTCTTTGTTAGAGTTTACATGTAAATATTTGGAGTTTCACTTTAATTTTTTATCCTCTTTTTCTTGTTCTTGTCGTTGTTGTTTTCTTTTGTTTTTTATCATTTTCACAGCGGTTATTATTACGATTACAATACCCGCAATGAATATTATCCCAGATATCCAGCCTAAATGAAAATGATAAGCTGGATATTGAGATAAGCAAGGCTGTACTATTTGTTCATATGATGCTGGATCTTGTTGTGCAAGCTCAAGCATTTGAGCCAATTTACTTTGTACGTTTGTCTCATTGATTGGATTGCTACTGTCTACTTTAGACATAACACAATAACCTACATCGAATGAATTTTGTTGTTCTAGTATCACAAAGACAACATTCAACGCGAAACCCAATGCAATCATAGATACTCCTATTATGAGAAGGACTATTGTTTTGTTCATTAGGTGCTTATCTCCTTCTTTTCTTCTTTTTGAATTTCCTTCAGTCTATACTCAATGCTCTCCTTTATTGATGACTCGAGTATTTCTTTTGTATATAGCATATATATCACCAGACATTCTTAATGCATTTTCTACTATAGAGTTGGCTGTGACTTGTATTATCTCCATATAGGTGTTGGACTATCTTTAGGAAAGATTATTATTCTTATTATTCCCCATCGCTGCCGCCATTTCCTCCATCACCATCGCCATTTCCTCCATCACCTCCGTCTCCACCATCTTCCTCTGATTCATCATCAGCATCATCATCACTAACTTCTTCTTCATCAACTGCTACTCCTTCTTCTTCTTCCTCTTCTGCTAATGCTTCATCTCCTATAATTTCTGTTACATCATGACCTTTTGCTTCCTCCACTTCTTCCTCTTCCTCTTCTAATTCTTCATCTTGCTCAGAGACCACTGGACTTTCTATCTGTGGGGACATCATGCCTGTTATAATATTCTCCATTGAAGGAACAGGACAGAATACAGTGTTTTTGTAGATAAATGCCATGGGTGGGTTTGGTAGTGGTAGCATTGATGATTCGCCTCCATCATTATCTGAGACAGCAGCAGTGCAGACAGTCGCATATTCTTCAATTCCTAAGCTTTCGTTGTTGAAAACTAACAGTGTTCCATTTGTGTTATTTTTAATTTCAATTGACATTGGCAGTGTTGTGTTCTGACCCGTCGCGGCATCAAGTGCTGTCAGATTACCATTGTTTACAAGAGGAATGTATAGTCTGTCTATCGTCGTTGTTGAAGGTAGGACCGGAGGCGTTTGTTGTTGCTGTTGTTGTTGTTGCACCTGACCGTAGACTCCAATTTGTAATGCAGGAAAAAGAGATATTCCAGTTAATAATACGATGGATAATGTGATAACTGCTAATTTTGATATAATGTTGTTTGATTTAAGGTGCTGCTGCCGCTGCTGCTGCTCCTTATGCATTGATATCTTCTACTGAAAATGTAATGTAATTTATAAGATTATTGATACCTTATACATCAATAGATAGTTGGGTCTTTTTCTCTTCAGTTGATTCCTCTTGCTACGGTAAATGGAACATTGGTGTGGGTTAACCTTATCTGCTTGCCATTTAACTTATAGTCAAACAGAATTATGTCTCCTAGGGTTACCCTCATATTATATTAACTGGTAGTACCTTCCCTCATTCTTATACTTCTTTTATTATCATCACTATTGCTACTATTATCAAAGCTACTCCGCCAACAAATAAGACTATACTTATCCATCCTAATATGTCTAAATTAGTTGCTAGATGTTACTATTGATAGATAACAATCAATAGCAGAGTCAGTCTGTCATAAATATTATGGTTTTTAGAAGCTCCATCCATTATAAATAATCTGCTATTATTACGGTCAAATTCTTATAACACAATGCTTGTGCCACAATACTCATGAAAATTCGTATTGTGCGGTGAGCTATGAGATCCTTTATTTCCTATGAATAAAAGAGACTGAATAATACTTTTCAGATACAACCCAAGTTATAGGCCATATCCCAAAAAAGGCATTCGTATCTGCATGAGGTAACAAAATGGTTCTTCATCACGATTTTATCTTTTTCACTTGCTTCGTTAGCCAAGGCATCTAATATTATTTTTATCTCCTCAACTTGTCTATATGATTCCTCAGAAGAATAGAATTGTATCCATTTTTTGTAAATCCCTCTTTGAATGTGGTGTTTTGACAATTTTTCAGCTATTTCAAAATACGTCCAAGGGCAGGGTGCCATGGCTGACACAATTTCACTAAGAGAACCTGTTGACGATATTTGTCTTAGATAAGAGGTGTAATTCAAGGTAGTCGTTGTTGTACATGGAAATACATCCTTAAGATTTGTTCCTGACGATATCCCTAATATATTAAGTATTTGAGTTTGCATTTGTATTTCAAAGTTAATGGTACTATAGATTAGTCCATCAAACCATTCTCTCATTTTAGCACTATTGGATTTCTGTTTTGCATCTTGCAGAAAGTTGCAGAATTCCTGAAGAAAAATATTGTCTTGTTTTAGATAGAATGTAAATTTATCTAATGGTAAAACATCCATAGAAATTTCTTTTATGAAACTATGATTCAAAATTCTGTTCCACATTTCGATTGAATGTTGCTTTAATATATCTGGATATGTAATTATTACCATATAGATTTACTATCATCTTTATAAGAGCATTATTTCTATTTCAGAGTATATATTAATACAAGGAGCAAGTTATAGAAGCCATAGGGAAAATACATTATATACATGATGCCAAGTAAACATCATCAGGACAAGTTTATTGAAA
>DASQRW010000172.1:0-18703 GCA_035642715.1 Nitrososphaeraceae archaeon
TTGCTTAACATAGTTAAGTTACCTTAATTAACTAACTAACTAACCAAAATTTCTATCAAGAAGAAGGTGTCTAGATAAGATCACAATTTTTTATAATATAATAATGCAGATAGCAGGAGTAACTCCACATTATACTACTCATCCCATTTTTCCAAATCTCTTTACAGCTATGATTGTTGCTTCCTTGATTGCAATAGGATTGAACTTTGTCTTTAGCATGTTA
This sequence comes from Nitrososphaeraceae archaeon, assembly GCA_035642715.1. Classification (GTDB taxonomy): domain Archaea; phylum Thermoproteota; class Nitrososphaeria; order Nitrososphaerales; family Nitrososphaeraceae; genus JAJNBK01. The sequence goes on from DASQRW010000172.1 coordinate 224, forward strand.
AGAAAAAAGACAACAGATATAGAAAAAATGAGCAAGGTTATGAAAGAGACTACTGAGTGGCGAAAACAATACACTGATGCCATAAAAAAACAAGACAAAGTGCGTGTGGCAGAATTGAAAAAGAAACAAGCTTATGTAAACAAAATGACCATGGAAATGCAGCAGCAACAGATGCGTCCAATGCTAATCTATATGATACCCTCATTCATGTTGTGGATATTTGTATTTCCAGCGATCTTTGGACAAACAGTAGCTCTTTCACCTATAGAAATTCCATGGATAATGTGTACGGACGAAAAGGTCAAGATAGATAATCAAATTGATAATAATGGCGAACCTTTAGGACCCTGTTCAGTTCCAGGAGAAGTATACTTATGGGGATGGTTCCTTATTACTAATTTTGCGTTTAGTGGAATAGTATCTAAAATCACGAAAACTTCTATGCCAAGCATAACTTAAAGTATAGTGTTAGAGCTGCTGAAATGAGATATAGATGTACTTACAAATGAAAATCTTTCAGAGGAGGGGATCACGTCTGTCTTCATTCGTGTCTAAATTGGAGCTCAGTTTTTTTAACAATTTCGATCGATACCGCTTTATGAATATAAAAAGTCCTTTTTGAAAGGTTCTTCCAATATTAACTAACCGGTTAGGCTAATTACATATACTAAGAGTTTCATTTAGACATCCAAAAGTCTAACAGATAATCATTATTATATTTTTATACATCTAAAATCAGACTAAAGTCTACTTTATTATTTAATGGTTTAGTTCTCAGAATACTACTTCCACAGCAAGGACATCTAATATTATTCCATTTGATATATACATCACAAATCCAGCAGCATTTGTTACTTTAGAATGATATCTACCTCTTTTCTCTCTTTTTTTGCTTCATATCTGTCATAGATTTTTTCGCATAGCATATTATTCTTCCTAACTTAATGAGTATATGCAATCATTAGCAGTTCTGTCGTCAGCATGGTAATCTTGTATCATAGCACCATCCTCTACGATATAAGCTCTGATTAACTAAGTTAATCCAGATTAATTAATTAATTAATGACTCCCAAAAGTAGGCTAATGATGAAATTGTTAATACTGTTATTAGTACTATTGCTACTACAATCTCAATTTATGTTATCTACCATTGTAACTACTACGGGTATTAAGGCTGACGTCTTTGCTCAAAGTGAAGGTGAGAATAATACTAATATGAATATGGATAAAGAAGATAACATTATTTCTCCTCTAACTGAATGGGTAGGAGTATTTGCACTAGGAATAACTGCGGGACTTGTATCTAGCTTACAATACAAGTCTAATAATTCCAAAAACACAAGCATAAGGATTATCATCATTTCAATAGCAATATTGTCAATGTCTGCTGGTATTATTCATCTATTGTTAATACAAGAGCATATGGAAGAATCTTTTATTTGGGGAATATTTTTCTTGATAAGTGGAATCGCTCAAATAATTTATAGTATATTTATTATTATAATAGCTGAGAAGCTATCGCCACTCAATAAATGGCCATTGTATTATTTTGGAATTGCCGGAAATGCTTTATTGGTTGGTATATTTGTAATGGCAAGGTTATTTACGCCACCCTTTTCGTCTGAAGGAGCTCCTATAAATGAACTAGAACCTAATGGCATAGTAACTATAATAACCGAAATATTCTTAATTGTTTTACTGGCTTATTTGATAAAATCATCTAGTAGAAGCCAAAGAAGCCAAAAAGTAATTCAATAGCATTTGCAAAAATCATTATTCGGCGAGAACTTTAATTTCTATTGCAAAACTTAAAGGATCAAAAGTTTATCTTGGCTTTACATTTTATTTTATGCTGTCTTAAAGTTTCGAGTTGTCAATGATATCATTAATACTATTAGGTTCGTTTTTCTGTTTTTTTGTATATCTCTGTTGGGTTATTAGACCCGAATTTTCACTTCATACTGCTATTGGTTCTAGTAATGCTTCTCACCAAAATAAAGACATATTTTATTAAGAATGCAACTGCTGATAGTAGTCTAAAGTTTAAGAATATTATCAGATATATTTCAAAGAATGTTCGCTCTAGAATGGCCAGATTCTGGTACAGCTGTCTCAAATTTGATGAGTACTATTACTGGATCTTAATCGGTTTTGTAATTAGTTATTGGATAAACATATTGCAGGGTAAAATAGCAAAACAGCAAGAAAGATAAAAAATAATCAATCTGATCAATAGGATTGATGATATATTGAGGAATAAAGAAATTTGCATTTTTAGCATATCTTTACATTATTTAATCCTGACAAATTAATAGGTAATGAAGATGTTCATCTAACGGTTCCTTAACAAAAGAATTAAAGGAGCTCATGAATTATCAGAAGTGCGAGACATTTTTAAATATAGATGAATTCCTTTGAAATCTATCTCCCAAAAGGTGTAAAAAGAAGATATAGAGTAGGATATTCAAAATACTTTTAGGAGAGTGAGTTAATTCCATTTTAATTAATAAGATTATTTATGTTAATAATGGATTTATTATTTTAAAATAAACAACAGAGCATATAACAAATCGATGAGAGAGCTATCTGTTACTTAAATCTGATCGCCTAATCCCATAACATAAATGATGCATCAGATCTATTTGTTAGATGTTTAAAGTCTAATCATCAAAAAGGGCTATCACAATAGAGCAACAACGTGTAGACATGAAATGACTTGTTTGAGACGCACAAACATAAGAGACTTGTATCAAATAAAAAAATGTTATAATTGACAAAATATTAAAGCCAGTGCTAAAAAGTATCCCAACTTCTAATGAAATTTAAGATTCTCTGATATTATGTTGTCATAACTACTGTAGTATTTAATAAATAATCGAGTACTTAAAATTTGTTAAAAATTATTAATTCAAATTGTCAAGAATAAATATGGCTTTATCTTGAAGTGCAATTGTTTATATTAAATAATGGTCTCATAGTATAATAGAGAACAAAATTACTTGATACTTTCAAATTTATTTTAACGGTGTGTAATTAACATGGAAATTAAAATAGTTACGTCAGTAGCTCCATATATCGCAAATAATGCATCTCAGGCTATAGAATTGGCGCACGAAGATGGCTTTGCAGGTATTGAGCTCAACGAAGATCATTTACATTGTCTGGTGAGAAGAAAGCCAAACTGCCTTAGATTAATCAAAGATTATAGTATAGATAAACATATGAGTAATTCTATACACAAAACGCTTCATAGACCAAGCATTGATTCTGAAAATAAAAATGAGAGGAGGCATGCAGTTGAATATACTTTTAAAACAATAGATTATCTGGAATCTGCAGGCATTTCCAGATTGGTGTTACATAGTTTTTCTGATTTGCCATCTTTCTTTAGATTAAGATCTGAACATGCCAATAGAATGGGATATTATGTTGGAGGTAACACCGTAAAAATTTATGGATTTCTTGCTCCTCTTTTGAAGTCGTATAGACAGATGCGGAAAGAAAGTTTAAAAGAAAATTTTATGAGTTCACTTTTTGAAATATCAAAATACGCCGCAGATAAAAAAGTAAGTGGCAAATCAATAGAAATTGTTTTTGAAGAGCATTTTTCTGATGCTATAGATTATAATTCTATTTCCTATGGCAGAGGGAATTTAATTAATGTAGTTAGAGGCATTGACACTGCCCATCACTTGATTAGAACGGGAAAAAACTCTGAACTGTCAGAAATATCAGAGTTGATTCACTTTCATGCAGTCGATACAAATGGACTGTTAGATGATCATAGAACTCTTGGCAGAGGCAAGGTAAACTTTAAAGATGCTCTATCTAATATTATAGAAAAAAAATTGACAAATATTGCAGTGTTAGAAGACAGCACAAGAAAGAGTGCATTAAAATCCAAAGAAGTATTAAAGATATTAATAAAAAATGCAGAGAAAAAAATTGTATAGTTCTTCTAATGAGATTTAGTGCTTTCACTTTCATCAATTAATACAATTGCATATCAACTCAAATAATGCGCCATTGCTCTATATATCTAGTTGAACAATCACTTGCTTTATAGAATGTTACAAAAGGCGGTTTGTATAAGAGGGTAATACACAGTTCTGTGATATCTGGTAGCCTTAGATTGTCTCAAATCGCAGGTACAAAAATAATCATATATATATATTGTAATTAATATTAAAGGAGAGCTTTCTTTTATGTTAATAAAATTAGGGTTGAATTACCTCTGCTTTCAGTTGTATAGTCTCCTTCAGTCTCTTCGGTAACTATGGTTATGGAAACAAGATCATATTTTTTGGATTTACTGGCGTCAATGATAATATAATCATTAAGGAAGTCAGCACACTTCAAACTCTCTTGACTGATTGAATAATTCAAAGTAGAACTAGAATTGATTAATAACAATTGATCTCTTTGGTAATGACCTAATCGAATAAGTTTTCCCTCTCTAGGAACTGCTTTGATATTTACCTTGATTCTGCCAATAGGATGCCATGTATAGCGTATCATATTGTTAACATATACTTCAAAATCGAAAGGATAACCTGCAGTATTCTCTGCCATTTTGCTGATACCATCATTCATAATTATATCAACCTTCTTGATAGTATTACCATATTTGATAATCCATTCATTTGTAGTTCTAACAACATTGTCTATAGCTGCTTTTCTTGTCTTACTCTCTTCTTGGGATAATTGATATCTGTCTACCCAATCCTTGTAATCCCTACTAATATCATTTATAAATTCCGTACATGTGTTCTGATAATCTTCTATGCTACTAGCTCTCTCAGAATCCGTGTCTGAAGCAAACATAAAATGCATTTCTAGCAACCCGAATAAAAAGATGAATATAGGCTAGTAAATATATAATTCAATAATAAAATAATAATTAGAATAAGAAAATGGTTCTGCTTTCCACGTTAATTGATGAATTAAGAGAAAACATTGATCATAATAAAAATCTTTTACAATTGATTTTAAATAAAAATCCCAATATGGCATATCAAAAAATCAATGAGATCTCTCTTTTTACAGGATCAAGATATAATCTAAATTTGCAATTACATTTTCCTGATACAAAAAAAATTTCTCATATAGAATCTTATGGAGAGGAAAATATAGGAATAGTAATAGATAAATTTCGTAAAAAATTTCCTATCCCTCGCGAAAGTATCAAGTTAAAAGCGATAGAAATAATGGGTAACAATATCCAAGCTCAGGATGCCTATATGTATGAAGGTAAGGAAGGAGTCAAGATAATATTTGAAAAAGGCAGGATAGAAGTACTCCCTGGCTCTTGTCACTTCTGGTGTAAGATAGATGAACGTGTAAAATCTTATGGCGACTGGTTAATGAAGAATGTTTATCTTCACTAGACTAAACTTTCTTTTCTTTTATGATTGCAGGTATACAAGTTGCAGGATTTAATGTTATAATTTCATGCCTATCAGTCTATATCTATACCAAAGTTCACCCTCAGAGTTGTAAACCTCTGCCTTCACGGGCAAAGGCACTTCGTGAGTTAACCAAATTTTACTTGTTTTAGAACCTATTTTATATCCAATAATGAAGGAATCGAAATTTCCAACGCTTGTCTTATTGTTTTCTTTTTGTATGACTTTGACAGGTACCGACGACGCGCCTACGAAAATGGTATCCCAAGGGGCACCTATAACCAAATATTTTGGTTCTCTTGCGATATCTCTGATAGACAGAATCGAGTTCTCTATAAGCCTAAAGTACTGCTTAAATTTTTCTTCCACGCTATTCTTTGGAATTAACTGCTGTTTTGAAAGCAAAATGGTTATATCCTCGGCTATTGTGTCATTGATTACATGGAAATTTGTTTTCCAATAATCACCTTTACCTTCAGAAAAATTGATAGATACCTCCGCACCAATAAGTGAACTAACTGAGCCAAATATTGTCAAAGAGTAATTTAGCTCCGTTCCATCATTAATCTTCTGACCAACTCTCCATAGATCTGCATCTGTTGGCGGATTAGTAATAGAAGGGCTCGGTCCTGAAAATCCACCACCAATCGCAATGATAATAACACTCACTGCTATGCCAATTATAGAGAAAATTCCTGTTATCAAAAAAACTGTTTGTCTAGGAGACACTCATTTTGACTGATAATTATGGATTATTTAAGGGTAAAGAAAAATAAAAGGATGATTAGATATTTCTGCTTTCCGCTATATAAGAAGGAGTGCCTCGTTAGACGTGCTATTATAATGACGACGACCAATGTTCTGACTATTATTATTGTTTGCCAATAACCTTATTGTACTCATTGGAAATTATGGCACCACGCCAATATCAAATTCTGTGTTTTCTACAAAGTCGCCTGCATTGACGCCTTGAATACCGTTTACAACAACTTGAACTTTAGCCGGACCAGTATCGTTCAATTTGACTGGAATAACAGCCGTGCCATCCTCGGCAAACTGGTTCTTAAGATCTAAAACGGCGGTGCTGTTTGAATTTAATACCTTGAAATCGTAACTGACTCTGTCAAGTGGAAATTGTGTATCGTCCATAATTTCAACGTTAAATCTGGTTTCGTTTCCAGCGTGTATTGTTTCTGGTTCCCAACCCAAACGAACAAAGTACGTTCCGCGAGGCGTACGTTCAAGCAATGGTGGCTTGACGGCGAGAGCTTCTCCTTGAGGTTTTGGAGGTTCACCTTGACCTGTTGCTAATAGCTCGAATTCAAATTGGACGCGAGGATTTCCTGTAGTTACATCAACAAAGGTTTTTGCTTTTGCCGGATAAGGAAATTCATTGAGAATCCATTGATCGCTATCAACAGATTTATGATATCTGACTATTGTAGTATCAATTGGTTGAGGAAAGGCCGGTATAGTTATCTTTGCGGTGCCAGATGGTTTAATCTCTGAACCTCCTATCGATCCAATCTTGCCCCATGAAGCTGAACTCAATGACTGACCTGGATAAGGAACATATGCTGACAGCCATTTTAAGGAATTAGAATATGCACTTCTATATTCGCGCATTTCAGTGGGGATATCGGAGGTTCCCAAAGCTGTTAAATCTAGAGCACTTAATCTAAAGGTGCCAGAAATAACTTTTCCTTCATCGACGACGAATACAGGAGCAATCCAATTTCCTTTATCATCCTTTCCTTTGAAATAAATTGTCATTTCAAAGGGTCGACCATTGTTAGTATCGAGCTCACGTATATTGTATTTTACATACATGTTTTGTTTTGCTCCCTCTCCAACATACCAATTGTTATCAGCTGCATATGCATTTTTTATAGGATAATGAATTGCTATGCCTATAACAGAAGAAATAAGCATAGCTCCTAAAATGAAGCGACCAAAATCTTTACTAATTTTAGGCTCAAAGCCATTTGCCATAAATATAATAGAATATATGGAATTGATAAATGTTTATAAATTTGCAAGAGTTGGACAGACCAATTTATCTGCTCATATTTAGAGTATTTAAATTGTATTACTACAAAATGGCAAGGAAAAAAATATATATACATGTATATATGTATATATATGTGTATATGACATCATAAAGCAATTACAAAACAAATAAGTAGCAGATTCAAGTTATAAATTATATATATGTGCAACTGTCCTAAAGTCCACTTTTATGAGGTTGATTTTAAATTGGCAGGTATGCGGGTTATGCCCACTCATAAGAACTGTGGAGATTCTCTAAACGAAGACCAATCTTCAAAATTCGAAAAAGAATTAATAAAATACTGGGGCTTTGAGGAAAAAGGTTGATCGTCACACACACACATTGATTTCAAAACATTATTTATAAATAAAATTGATACATAGTTTAAATCCAAGGCTTTTATATGGTTTGCAGACGCGTCAACTTTATTAATGTCTGTAGTAGATCCCGTTCAGGTGATTTAGGATGGCCAAAATGCTAACTGTAAACATAGATACTTCTGGAGTGGATCAAAATGAAGCAAAAGAATGGGTTAACGAAATGGCAAATGTTTATGCGGACATGGAAATTGAAGATGTTAATGTTTCAGGAAATAAAATATCATTCAAAGCGGGATTTTCAGGAATGGACGATACAGAGCCAGACGATGTTAAGATGAAAATTGAAGAATATCTGACTATGAACGAAGCATTCCAGGCTAAGGACGTTTCTGTTCGATGAAACAGAAAACAAATAACTTTTTTTTAGTTCAGTACCAAAAGAATGTTGCTAATGAATCACGATTAATTATTACACAGATTTAAATACTACATAGACTAGCTATCTTTGGTTAGAAGTTAGTTATGACTTGTAAAGGTATATGCGTACGTCACAAGGCACAAAAGCCAGTTGGATCAGGCCGATATGCTAGTGGGCAGAAACGTTGTCAGATTTGTGAGATCTTCATTAAATGGGATGGATTATGGTGTCCATGCTGCGGATATAGATTGAGAACAAAGCCGCGTAATCTAAAATATAAAGCAAAATTACGAGCAAGAAATAAAAAATTAGAGCCTATTACACCCGCTGTGATAGTACGATAATTTTTTCAATATAATTTTACTTATACTCACAAGGTTAATGTGCAATTTTTCTAATTGCTGCATATCTTTTGTTAAATCCATAGATATTTGTATCAACTTCATATATTTGCTCAGGAATTTATAATCTCTATAGGCTAAACATCTATGCCCCATTTTACCAAGGTAATAATAACAATCTGATATCATTCCTTTTTCAAGCAAGTGGTTTACTTTTATCTTTATCAATTCTCTATCATATTCCATGGAATTTAATTCACATATTGCTTCGATAGACCTAGATATGGTAGATCTTGTGGCCCGTTCTAATCCTACACATTCCAAGGCTATCTTTACGCCCTCAGCAATGTCTTGGTGCTCTATAGTTATCTTTCTTATCTGATTTAATTCATGTATAGGCATTGGTTTAATTTCAGACAATGCTAATATGCCTTCCAGAAAGTCATATGCAGCTATTTTTAGCCACATAGCCGCTAATACAGAATTCTTCTGAATATTTTTAGTAATTTTTTCATGATAAAATAATGAATTTATTATCGATTTTTTTCCAAGGCCTCTTAGCACTCTAAGATAATGTTGTTGAAAAGCAGAGGCATTATTGGCTGATGATAGTGATGATGACGATAGACTCAAACTATTATCATCCTGTATTATAATCATCTTATACAATTTCATCACATTTATCCTTGATATTTCCCTTAGAGTAATCACCTCTAATCCATGGTTGCCTAGTCGGATAAATCTATTACCAGTCGATTGTTTATTAAAAATAGCAATATCATATTCGCAACAATCAAGCGACATATCAGGATTTGTTGCTCTGCATCCGATTATTCCGGCTGGATATCGAAAATTGTTGCTTATATAATCAATAAGGTAATTAGGCATATGACGCAATACTATAAAAATTAATAGGACGCGTTATTGACAAATATTGTAAGTAAGAGTTTACAAACAACTTGAAATATTTCAAAACCTCTAGTCTTTGGGATATATGTGTCGCACAGAGTACATAGGATGACATAAGTTTTATATGAAGATCAAATTCATTGTGCCTAAGCTCCGGTGGTGTAGTCCGGTTAAGCATTTCGCCCTCTCAAGGCGACGATCCCGGGTTCAAATCCCGGCCGGAGCATTTAATTTCTTCCTGTAGGATTCGGTAGTCCGGTAATTCTCTTCATCTTTTCTGGCCTGTCAACCAGAATAATAGGGGGACTATCATAATCGTCATTATCCTACATTGATACTGAAAAGTAAAATGATTGATAAAAATCTTGTCCAATCAGAATCATATAAATAAATATATCTTAAATGTAAATTAATAAACAATTATGTATGGTGATGGCGTGTTTGGTCATACAAAAATTATCATAGAATATAAATAAGATAATTAATTCTGATAGCTTTTTTAATAACAAATATTGCTATCATTAATAGAATTATAGTCATAAATTTTCTTTCCATTCAACTACCCAAAGATATCTATTTTTTAAAGATAAATCGTACATGTCGAGGCGAAAAATTAGTGTTATCAATGCTATGTATTATATGATTCCCGCCACTAAACCCGTTCGGTAGTGAAGTAAATACATTTGTGATTCTGTACACCAGATTACTTTTGTCCATGACAATGACAATTCGAAAATGTGCCGGCTGTGGTATCTTAAAGAAGAGAGCAACCCATAATTACCTTTTATTCAAGAGATGGTTTTACAAAAAGATTATTCTATAATATGGACGCTATGATAACCTGACTTGCATTTTGGGCACATTGAATGAACATCAATACATTCAATACAATAGTCGCTTGCTAATAGAAATTCAGATATTTCACCTGTATAAAAACAGCATTCACAAACTCTTTTCATTTGTAAATTCTAGCTATTGGGCTTACATAAGGCCCTTTATTAACCTTTTTAAAGTTTTAGTATTGTGTAGAAGATCTTCTAGCACGAAAATGACTAATTAGCTGTCAGTTTGTTCGTGTTGAAATTATCTCAAGAACGGTGTTCTTCAACTTGTCAACATTTGTGTCTTTGGAATAAACCGATAGACATAATATGCCATTATCTAATGGAAAGGTCATCATTGCGATCTTTTGGTGTTCAGTCAAAGTGTATTTGACTTTGCCTAATCTGCCACTATAATTTTTGAGTAATGTCATATTTGATAAGGAGTTTGTGTACATTTCTTGCTCATCGGGTCCCTCTAGCAAAGGTTCAACACCGTTCTGAAAGCCTCCCTCTATGACCTCGCCTTTATCGTTGACAATACCGACAAACCTTATATTGCGATCAAGTTTTATTATTATATCGCACAGATTGCCTAGCACGATAAATAATATTATTGTAGTGATATATATGGTTGATTTACCACTTCAACAATATGTTGCTGTTATACCCTATAACCGATGGCAGGTTCAATCCATCCATCTAGATTCTGATTGTTTTGACTTCAAACGAAATCATCCTATCCTTTTCTAAATGAGCATGATATGATTACACTTATAATTAAAAATTTTTAATTTCTGAAAAATGCATCGTTGAAACTTTATAATATATTATTTCTCCCCGCCTCTCCACAACTGCGATAATTGCATCCTTTCCCATTTTCCCTATATCTTTTATTATTTGTGAAAAATCATCAACCCCCAAATTCATGCCCTCATTGATCCCAAATACTACATATTTTGCAGGCTTGGTATCAAAATCACCTCTTTCATACACTCTAAAATCAACACCGAATCCAAAACCCTCTTTTGCTACGTAGCCTCTACTTCTAAGATCACGATAAATGAGAAATTTTGTCAAGATATATTTGTCTTGTTTGAGTATAACTTCCACAAGAGAATCAAAATTAACATTATTTATTTCTCCTTTCAGGTTAAGACGTTTGCCATAAATCAGGTATAAAGCCTCATAAGGCTTCAGTAGATATTGAGAATCCTCTTTTTCTCCAAAGCCTTTACTCCTTAATTGATCTTGAAATCTAGTATCTTTAACAATAATTTTTAATTCTTGTTCAACAAAAAATGCTTCGATCACATATGGAAGTTCGTTACAGGGAGATTGTTGTGGAGAAGAAGAAGATAATGGGGATGACATAACGATTAAATCAGAGTACATAACCACATTTAAGCATTCAAAATCAGTGAATATTTTATGAAAGGAGTTAATTATCGTGAGCCTCGTGGTATGCCATTTGTGAGGCGCGAGTACATATCTGGCAAGCCACAATTAAAAATTGCAAGGTTTTCTTCAGGGCAGGCACGGGATGATTATGATTACAAGGTTCAACTGCTTGTTACAGAGAAGATGCAAATAAGACATAATTCTTTGGAATCGGCAAGACTAGCTGCTAATAAGACAATGGCGCAAGCGGGAGATCAGAGTTTTTTTTCTATGCTAAAGATATATCCACATGTGATTTTGAGAGAAAATAAGATGATTGCAACGGCCGGTGCTGATCGTTTACAAGAGGGTATGAGAAGGGCTTTCGGTAAATCAACAGGACTAGCTGCGAGAGTTCAGCCCGGACAGGTAATTTTTGAAGCCTATGTCTCAGCTGCTAATCTCCGTCTTGCTAAAGATGGCTTTAAAGTAGCATCCAGTAAATTAGGATGCCCTACTACAATAAGGATTATTACTCTAAGAGAACAAGTTACACAAACAGATTAATAATCAGTCGATAGGAACTTTTTCCATACACAAATTTACTATGATCGGCTTGTAATGAAGTTCAGACAGAGATATTGATAACTATCAATTATATTCTCTATTGACTTTTCTTAAAATAGCACAAAGTTTATTCTGGTACTAGTATAACCCTATTCGTCATAATATTATGCTACAAGTGATTTCAGATATCGATGATTCGATTTTTAAAGGCAAAAAGGTCTTTGTGAGGGTTGACTTTAATGTTAGCATCAATAATGGCTCAGTAGGGGAAGATTATAGAATTCGAATGACAATACCAACCATAGAATATCTTACTAAACGCAGTTCCAAAGTAATTATAGCGTCACATTTAGGCAGACCTAAAGGTTTCCAATGTCATTATTCTTTAGCACCCGTAGCAAGAAGATTATCTGACGTAATAGTAAAATCTAAAGTTAGTTTCGTCAATGATTGCGTTGGTAATTCAGTTCAAAAAGAAATAGAAAAGATGAATGAAGGTGATATCCTGTTACTAGAGAATCTACGATTTCACAAACAAGAAGAAATAAATGATTTTGAGTTTTCAAGACAACTCGCATCTTTGGCTGACATATATGTAAATGATGCATTTAGTACTTCTCATAGAAAACATGCTTCTACCTATGGTGCAGCAAAGCTATTTGATTTACATTTAGCAGGGTTTAACCTCAACAAGGAGGTGCAATATCTTTCAATGATAAAAGAAAATCCAATCAGACCATTTACTTTTGTAGTTGGAGGAGTAAAAATAAAAGATAAAATAGGTGCATTAGAAAATTTGCTTCCTAAAGCAGATAAAGTGCTGATAGGTGGGGCAGCAGCCTATACTTTTCTAAAGGCAAAAGGAATAGAAACAGGAAATTCGTTAATAGATTTTGAACATTTGTCTTGGGCAAGTGAGGCACTATCTACTTTTGGTGATAAAATAATGCTTCCAAACGATCATGTTATATCATCTTCTTCAAAAGACATCCATGCAAGTATGGTAAAAGGAGATATTCCCAAGAATATGGCGGGATTTGATATAGGCATGGAAACCGCTCAGAGATATTCTAACGAAGTAAGTGGCAATGGATCAGGAACTGTATTTTGGAATGGGCCGATGGGATTATTTGAAAGTGGACTTTTTGCAAACGGAACAATCAATATTGCCAAAAGTATGGCATTGGCATATTGGCGTGGCTCAAAAACATTGATTGGTGGCGGCGATACTCTTGAAGCAATGAAAAAAGCAGGTGTTTCAGAAGGAGAAGTAAGCCATGTTTCTACTGGTGGCGGCGCTACTCTAAGATTTCTTGCTGGTGACGAAATGCCGGGAATAGATGCATTAAAAAGTAATAAATGAAAACTATTTTAGCAATAACTGTCTTTCTTTTGTGATTGTGGTAAAAATTATATGCACGTATACCTCTAGATTATATTTATTTTTATTGCTTTCAAGTATGAAATAGCATTATTTTCTGCACCAACCATCAATGTATATTCTCCAGATTTTAAATCCAAGGAAGGGGTGAATATAAATGAAATTTGCTTTGATTTTCCAGGAGCAATGGAAAATGATTCTTCACTGAAAGATCCCGTGGATTTTCCAAGAGCTCCAGTTGCTGTAAAAGTACCTGACTTTATCATGTTAATTGTCTGATCAGAGGATGATGATGATGTCATTTTTAGATTCAACTTAATCTCGGCACTTTTCCCTTTAGCAATAGTTACTTCTTTTTCAGAAGATGAAACAGAAAAAGGTAGCTCTTTATCTGTGTCAACTCTTCCTATTTTATTCTCCGACCACTCAGAAAACCAGACCTCATTATTGTTTCCTATCGAAAATTGGAGTAAATTTGCAATGCCACAATTCTTGGCATTGGTTGGTTGGCATTGACCAAATAATGCATTTTGTGTCGGAATCCAATATTCTATGAGAGTCATATTGATAGGATTAAATACAGCAATTTTATTTCCTGTATGCTCGTTAAACCATATAGATGCATTGGATCCTTTGTTTATCCAGTAAGGCAAAGTATATGCTGCTGATGGCGCTATTGTTGTTGTTGTTGCTAATTCCTCGCTCGTACTATTCCGACCAAAAATTCTAGGCGAAGCTTGGGAAGTGACAAATTTTGTAATTTTTCTATCGGAATAGTCTAATTTATAAAAGATGCTCGTTCCATGATCGGTAACCCATAGGTCAGTGTTATTACTATTATTTTCTAAAGCGATCCCTACAGGAGAGCTCAGGTCAAGAGGTAAGTTGAAAACTTCAAAAGTTTTTGAATTTATATCATATTTGAAAATTATCCCTTTCTTTGCAAAGGCTAACATCGATAGCCATACGCTGTTGTTATTTTCATCAACTACAAGTGACCCAGTGCTAATAAGGTCTGGATCTATACCAGCGAATCCTTCAAGTGGTATGGGGATTTCTGAAATTCCATCAGAAGTACCATTTTTCATTTCTTTTATATTTCCAAACCAAAGAGAAGATGAACGAATACCTACAAAGTAAATATTACCTGAACTATCAAAATCCAGAGATACAGGATAAGTAGTTCCAAAAGATTCTGAAATCCCAGGAATATTAAAAAATTCAAAAGTTTTCAAAAGGTTATTATATCTCCAGATTGAATTTTGTTTCTCATCAGTAAACCAAATATTATTTTCAGGATCGACTTTTACTGTCCATACTTGGGAATAATCGATCGGATTCTGTCGGGATTTCCAAATAGGAATAGTGTGTTCTTGATCAAATCGATTCTCCTTTATATTATAACTTCCCAGCATGCCGTTCTTTGTTGATATGTACCAAGCTTTGCTTGTATTACTATCTACAGCTATTCCAAGTGGCATTTCACATCTTGTAGGAAGGACGTACTCGGTGACATATTGATTTGAATTAGGATTGGTGTTATTACCACAAAATTGGTTTTCAAATTTATTAATTGCAGCAATCCTTGAACTTTCTACAAGTTTATTATTTGATAAATCATTATTATTTTTGCCGCTATTGTTAACCATAAATAATCCAATAGCAATGGCAATCACTACTATTATTGCCATCGCAGCATAGATTACAGTTTTTTTTGATTGTGACGGGCGGGGAGGGGAGGAAGAGGAGGAAGGAGCGTTGACTTTTTTCTTAGCCAATAAACTAACAAAAGATATTCTTTCTTCTTATATTTTTTCCTTTAACTGGCCGTTCTAAAATTAGTATATCTAAAAATATGCCTTAATTAAGATAAAATTCTGCTGTCAGGACCAAAAGAAAGAATAATATGTACAGACGTACATAATAGTCCCAATCTGTTGGCTGGTTATATATCAGTCTGTTGCCGCAGCACTTTTTGGGTCTATTTTACGATGGCAAAACAGCCGCTTGCAAATACCGATCCTCTTCTGCTTTCTTCAATAGTATATGTAATTTCTGGACTCTCGCTAATTCCTGTTGCAAAGGCGTAGTCGTTGGCATCACCATCTTCATCGTCTACTAGTTCTTTGTTCTCAGTCCGGTATATAAAAAGAAAGAACCTACTCTACTTATTCATCGTTAGCATTTTAGGCACCGTTATTGCTCCTTTATTACTTTTCTATGGTTAAAACAGACTACTGCTTCTTATGGATCCATTCTGGCTAATGCTGAAATAGTATTTACAATTATATTCATCTCCAATTTTTTGAAGGAAAACCTAAAGGTATCTACGGAAATATAGGTATAATACTTGTTATCGTCAGTCTTTTCATTGCCACTACTGATCTCAGAATATCAAAAACCTTGCTCCAATATAGACCTGGAAACGTCCTAATTTAGCTTCAATATTTTTTTGGGCAATAGATAACAATCTCAGAGCCTTATCAAAAGTGTTAATCTCAATTCCGCAAAAAACGTAATGTTAAAATCATTATTAGGGGGACTAATTTTATTTACGGTAACACTCTCCATAGGAACTGATTTATACATCGAAATAGAATTACTTCCAATCATTATTATTATGTCTGCTTTTTGGCTTTGGTGGGGGTTATTTCTGTTTTTAGAAGGTCTGAAGCGCATCGGAACAGTAAAGACAATGAGTATGTTCTCATTAACGCCAATGTTTGGAATCATAGTAGCAGCAACAGTTCCCAAAGAATCAATAAGTGTCTTCCAAGCAATAGCTACTGGAATAATAATACTAGGGATTTTCATAATTAGTAGACGCTAATATTAATAATAATAAAAGTAAAAATCAATGGAATCTTCCGGCGATTAAATGTTAGTATCCAATACATATTATGCGTTAACTCATTAAACTTTATTCTATTAGGATAACAATAACAATAACAACCACCTCTGATTTTTATGGTTTAATTTCCTCTCTTATATATAGTAGTTATTGATTCTAAAAAATTTCAACAAAAGAGCTACTAGTATTATAAGTCTGTTTTCCAATGACCAGACCATTTCTTCTAAACGAATTGAATCATAGAAAAGATTAGAGGTAATAAATTTTTTTATCTTTAGATGCAGATATAGAATCTCTTCAAAAAAGATGTTGAATAAATGCTACAACTATGCTGATGTTATTAATACTAAAGTAAAAAAATCTCTACAGGTCTTTGGGGCTCTCCCATTATATAAAATACATATATGAATTGATTGGTTAGTTAGTTAGAGAATAGACAAGTTTGATAAACATAAGCAACAGAAAAAACAACAATCCAATTGCTAGGCTTTTTGGATGATATAATATAATAACCTTGTCTTGATTATTAACACAATTTAGGAGCTGCGAATAAGTGCTCTAATCATCTCTTTCATTTTACTCATATCATCTTCTGTCTCACCATGTTCTTCAATGCCATGGCGTGCAGCATCTCTAATAACATCTTCTTCTGTTTCTCCTTTAGCAACATAGTCACATTCATATCCAGCTTCACGACAAGATAATGTTTTCATAAGTTATCTTACTTTATGTTGTATCTAAGTCATGTAATAAAATTTACTATAGCTTTACCAAAATTAATAATTAATTTACATCTGAAGAATAGGATGATAATATTGTTGTTAGTTGAATTCCTTTGCTCTTTTAGTTCAGTAAATATCTATAGATGAAGTTTCAAATATTGAATATAAGAAAACAAGGTTAATTCGCTATTATAGAAAGAGTAGCATCTGGTTAACTAATGTCCATTCAAAATTTCTTTTGTATACTCTTTAATTTCTATGTCAAAAGAGGAATTGCTTTCAAATAATAAAAGTTGCAATTTTAGTTTGTACGGGTTTGTCGAAAGATTAGAAATGATATTTTGTTGGGCTGCTATTTTCTTTAAATTTTGTCTTTACTTTTATATATATATTTAATGTTTTGTTATCTATTTCTTTATTTTTTATGTAGTGGAGCTAGAATTGCCATGGAAATATCTTAAAGTAATTTTAAGTGATTTGTTACCTTGTCAATTAATCCGGAAGGCCCAGGCCCTATTCCTATACAAGTTATCGTTCCAGCAGGAATTTGAGTCAAACCACGATCTTGAACCTCTGCTACTGGCAAATGTAAAGATTCTGCGTGTTTTCTTAATTCATGAAGTTCTTGTAGAGTTTGAACCTTGACTACTACCTTTGCCTGACCTGCATTAAACCAGGAATTAAACCAATTAATGTTCCTCATTTTAGTATTTTCCACTGCCATTACGGCCGCATGAGCTACCTGTGCAGCCAGTTTGCCCGTGCCCATTCTTAGATCTTTTCGAACAACAATTACTTGTTTATAATCTTCTCTCCTATCGACTATTTGCATCACCTTCAAAATTTAGTTAATTTTTATATCTCCCTTTATCTACATGTAGGTACTCATCGCATTTTATTTATCTATTTATTCACATTTTTTTATATTTCATATTCGTTTATGACAACTGCAATGCGGCTGGTAATAAGATCCGCTGTGGAAATTGCTAATCTTATTGCTGGTTTATTCTTGTTTACGTTGATCATATTACAAAAAAGAATCGTTGTGAATGTCAAAACGTAGAATTTATCTATATCGTATCAAATTGCAGAAGCCGGGTCTATATGTTCAAGTTTCAGAAGTATTGTTATAGACTATTAATATGCAATGGATTTTGTCTGTTTTGTGTATACTCTCTTTCTAACTGATGTTGTGGTTCACTAATCTTTAGCTTAGAATTCTCTACCTACATCTTCACTTTGGATTTAATGATTGCAATTCACTTACTGCCTAATGAATTTGGCAGATAGCCTATCTGACATTTGACATGTTACT
>DASQRW010000173.1:0-10983 GCA_035642715.1 Nitrososphaeraceae archaeon
AACTAAATTCTGCTTACAGAAAAGAAACAGATGCTGTTGTAAAAGAAAGAATATTACTTGTAAAATATGTTAGATATGATAAGAAGGAAGCATCAAGTGTAGCAGAAATTGAACTAAATAAAACTAGGACATGGGCTTACATGTAGTTGCATAGATTTGATAGAGATGGACTAAGT
Source organism: Nitrososphaeraceae archaeon (assembly GCA_035642715.1). Taxonomy (GTDB): domain Archaea; phylum Thermoproteota; class Nitrososphaeria; order Nitrososphaerales; family Nitrososphaeraceae; genus JAJNBK01. The sequence goes on from DASQRW010000173.1 coordinate 177, forward strand.
TAAGTATCTTAATTTAGATCTACAAATTATCTTCCGTCTCCTCATAAGTAGGACCATATTTGTAGATGAATAATTTGATACTTAACTTAGTGTATCATTTTATAGGACTACCTAAATATAAATGACGGTCAAACCAGCATAAACAATCCAATCGCCAGAATAGTATCTTGTTATTGTCATACCCATAAAGCTGCATGATCAGAAACAGAGCACTTAGCAGTCTTAATTTCTGGAAAGTCTGGTAGATGATACTATCATTAACTAGGTTGGGTTGTCGTCGAAATAAATGTTTGTAATACTTTATTGACTTTATCCGGATATTGCACGAATAATGCATGACCAGCATCTTTAATCTGTATAGCCAATCTCGAGATTTTTCCTGCAATAATCAAGGAATTAGCTGATGGTACATTATTATTATCATCAGCTCCAGTTATGACCAAAGTAGTATTGGATATTTTTGTAAGCTCATCATAAATGCCACGCCAGTTGATCTTGTGCAGTATCATTTTGCTGCTTTATAGCATTAGGAGGAATACCAGCAAACAAATCTTTGGCTTCTTCTGTATCTAGGCCCTATCCTTGTATTTCTTCTTTATCACTCATAATATTGCACTAATATAATAATGTCATTTATCATCTAAGAAGATTTGAGTCTCTACTAAACCAGGTTATTGATGATTATTAATGTAAATGATGACTTTACAATAGATAATAGTAAAGGTTTTATGCCTGCTAGAGACAACTCATAAAAACTAAGTTGTCTAAGTCAATAAAGTGACAACTAAGGAAGGACAGGATTTGAATGAGAGATCAAGTTATCCAAAAATACCTTCTGATTTTCAGTGCTTTGTATGTGGAGCAAGATTTGCTACTAATGGAGAGAGAAAGCAGCACTTGGAAAAGACATCCCATGGCGGTTTATATGGTGGTGAATCTCCAAGTGAGAGGGAAGAAACTAGACGCCAAGAGATACTGTTAAACAAAGAGAATCATCTACAGTAGGGTCTTTCATTACTGTAGTAGACACAATAAAGAAGGTGTTACCTATAGCTTTGATGTCGAAGGATCTTATCTCCAGGTGTTATTACTTAAAGATTGTCGCAAAATACCATATCCTACGTGCATATATTTTCAGAAGATAGTTTGGGTTGTTATATCATCTAATCAGATTCTATTTTCCAAATGATCCTAACTTCAGATTCACCCCGACAATGTTCCGCACCTATAAGTAAAATAGAATGGTTAGCTGTACATACATAATGATACATTTGATCCTTGCGCTTGTAGAATTCATGTAGTAGTTGGACTAATTATTGAAGCTTACTAGAAGTCAACCAGTTAAGCAAGAGAAGTTAGTCATGATTATGAAGAAGACAGCCTTGGTATATGAAAAGTTACGTACATTCTTAAGCTAAGAAGTGTAGTTGTCATAGTATCCTTTGGGCTCCAAATTCATGTCAATTTTGATTCACACACCCTTGGGCCCGGCATATACATGAATTGAAATACTGATTATTCATATTGTATAGTTGACATCATAATAGGAGAATGTTGTGTGGTCATGTATGACCAGTTTATAACAATTGGTAACAACGTATTTCTGTATTCAGAATAATGATATCTTCTATAGATTAATAAATAAAATCTTATTTGCTTTGATTAGATCAAAACATAACATTCTTTGAAAATAGACTTTTAGCAACTGTTAATCTCAAATGAATCATATATAGAGAGTATACGACTTTAAGAAAGACTTATTTCTTGATTGCATTTTCTGATTACCATGAACCCTAAAACGAAAAGCATACGAACTCAGGGTTCAATGGACGCCCAGTCCACTAACTATACGGGTTCATATATTACAATCAATAATATACAATCACCATTTGAGGGATATGTAAAAGTATCACACAAGTGCTTCTTTAAGGGAGACTAACTACTGACTAGAGCTTGATTCATATTAGTATGTGCATCATGGAACGCACAATAGCATATCCACTTAAAATAAATAAATGAATGTCTTATGTAATAAGCATTGGCTAAGTAGATGATGATGATTATTTAGACCATTCAATTAGCCATTGATAACCTTCTAAGACTCTTTTGCAATTGTCACCTTGATTATCATTGTCAGTATTATTCGTTGATGTCTTTGTCATCATCATCTTTTTCCTTTTTTCCAATTCTTTTATGCATTCGATCATCACATCAGATTTTGCAACAGATATACCTAATTTGGAAAAATTGCGATTAAAGCTTTCTATATAAATTTCTAAGGTAGTGCTGTCTTTAATTGACACTATTCCAGGATTGATCTTGGGTCCACCTTCAAATACTAAATTTTTGATAAAATTAGGAGCAGTTATGGTAAAGGAATTTTTAAGATAATTTCCAGATATCTGAGAACCAAATATATCTGATATAATTTTAATTGCTTTACCAAAAAGTATGGAAAAATGTTCAAAGTCTATAATAATAGCACTATTGGCATTAGGGTCTTCTTTTTTACAAAGATTAAGGCCAAGTAACTGCAACATAAATCTCTCCATAGCACATTGGTTACTTACAATTCTCTGATCATATTGAGACAAACTTTGCTTAAAGTAGTCGGTTGTCCAATTATTTTCCTTACTGTTATTGAATTGTTGTTGTTGCAAGTTAAACGTCATTGCCATAGGAGTGAGAAGTTGCTCAAGATCTTCTGGTAAAGGATTGTAATTGGGTTTCTTTATTATTTTTTGTATCTTGTATTGTGTTATTCTATTATTATTATTATCATTGTTTTCCTTATTATCGTCTTTCTCTACTATATCATAATATGATTCAATTATCTTTTCTGCTACATGTTTTGGTGAACTTTTAACTTCTTCATTTCTAACTCTATAAACGTGATATCCCATATTCTCTAATGCCCTCTGTCGTATTCTATCAGGTGTCTTTCGGTATTCTAGGTTATGTACTCCCCCATCAACTTCAACTACAAGTCTGTGACCTACAATGAAATCTGGAGTATACCATATACACGCAGAAAGCCAAACTTCAGGATTTCTAATATAAGTTATTCCAGATGCGAATTTATCCAAAGCTGATGCTAGCAGTTTTTCATATCTTGTAGGTGTGGGTCTTTTTTTATACAAGCAAGATCATATTGATATAATGATCTTTGTTATAATTGTAACTTTGTTTTTTTATTTTAAAATAAAAAACACAGAAGCAAAAGAAGAAGAGAGTTTAGTTTACTGGATAAGTCTGATAGGCAGAGACTCTTTCGAAGCTCTTCTATCCTCTTATTTGATTCATTACTAAATATTTTAGACTTCATTAACCAAAAATAATGCAGATATTGTCGGCGAGCTTTTTATTCTTCTTCCATTTTTTAGTTCTGCAGTTATTTGTTCCCTTGGTAGTTTATGAATTTTAATATCTCTTTCATCATCATCACCTTGTATGTCATTATTATTATTATTTCCTTGAAACAAGTCTTTTTTGTTCTTTAATCCTTTAGCCAAAAATACATAATTTTTCTGTGAAGTCCTTCCCGGCCATGTATAAAACCAATTTATGAGTTCAAGACTATCGGAGCTATGTTTGGTTTCTTCAAACAACTCTCTTTTTGCTGCCTGTGAGGGCTCTTCATTTTCCTCTATAAATCCACCAGGAAATTCTAAAAGGTTCTCACCTGCTCCATGCCGATAACCTTCAACCATCAATAATGAACCATCTTCAAATATTGGGATTATTATAACAGTATCGTCTACCTTAATTCTATTGAATATTTTGATTGAATGACTATTATTATTATCTTTGTAACTAACGGAATCCTCATATACTTGCAACCATGGACTTTTGTATACAAGATTAGATTTCTGTGTGTTATACATATATGCTCTCTATCTCTATCTTTATAAGAAAATATCTCCTAATAACTGATATTTCCTTTACACAATTTCCATAATTTCAGCTTTATGTCATATTGTCTCCCAAGGGATTCAAAGATTTGCTCAACAGCAAGACTGTAGATTATGCCATTTTCAGCTGCAATTTCTCTAATTGTATTACATAAAATCTTTAGATAGTTAAATCCTAATCCTATAGAGCTTAACTCGTCGATAAGAGAAAGCTTTTGGTAATTAACGCTTATCCTATTTTCAAGTATAACACAATTTGGCTCAAGCATCAATTTGCGTTTGACTAATTCGTTGAGTCGTTTTGGAAGATATTCTAATTGCAATTTCTTCAAACCATAACTGACGTAATAGATTCTAATTAGATCCTAGCCTTTTAGCTCTTTGAAAACCTCCTCAATATAGCTCTTGATTTCTTCTTTTGTCAAAGAAGTGGGCACATTATTGTCCTCCTCATCCATCAATCGGGAGCTCATGATTGTAGTTACTGTCTTATCAATATCTTTTTGCCACTGGGAGGATCCAATATCATATAGGAACTTTGACGCTTTTTCCTTAGCAATTTTTCGAGCATTTTCAAGCAGATTGTTATCCTGGGCCATCGAATAAGCTAAACTATGTAGTCCCGTAAGAATCAAAAATGATGAAATAGATAAAAGTGAAATGGTGGTGAGCCCGAACGGAGGATATGGAATTATTTGTATAAGTGAAATTTGATTACTACTAAAGAGTAACATCATTCCAGTTGCTGAGATAGCAAGGTAATATTTTAGTTTTTGACTATCAACATTCTTTGATATTAAAAGAGGCTGAAAAGCTCTACAATGAGTTAACGACAGACTTGACAAATTGGAGTATAGCAGCAACTGCAACTATTAGGGAATCATCATTACCGTTACCAACACATAATAACAACAGAAACTAATTCATGAGGTTGACAATATATGTTAAGCAGAAGAAGCTAGATACAATCAAACAGAAATTCATAAAGTCCAAGATCTTCTTGTTCCGCTGTATTATCCTCCTCCTCAAGTTTGGTATGATAGCATAATGATTAAATTTCCTCTCTTTAAAAGCTTCAATTGTTTCTAGCCTCCATGTTTCCTTTCCATGACATTTAGGACATTATACTCAAATATTAACCACTAGAGAGTGATTGTATGCATGAGTGCATGATATATGTATATGTGTTCTGCAGTAATTGTGAGGATGCTTAGCAAATAAACAAGCATCAGATCTGGGAACGCCTGAATCTGTACTGCTGTTATTCTCTATCTTTTGGATATATCAATTAGATTTATCTTGATATTTATGCACATGATAATACTCAGGATATGCCTCCTCATTTAATTTCTCTACAGATTCTCCTGTAGGCAATGGAGCATTTTTGTCGACATGGAATTTGAATATGTCTGGAAAATCCATATCTAATATTAGATTTCTACCCGCTGCAATGATGTGAGATTTTGGGATGTCAAACCTATAATTGGACTGACCGAATACTACTATTTTGTCATCTGTTTCTTTCATTACATGACCTATATCGTCTTCGTTCTTGGCTCTAACTCCTTTATTAAATAGGGATTTGGGATACTCTTTTTCATATGCTGCAAGGTCTATATGGCTTGCAGCCGAGCTCCAAGGGTCTTGACGACTTGTTGGAAGTGGCTCTTTACGACTAACTTTGTATTTTCTGACTATATCATATACTTTGAGACCAATAAGAACATTAGCACCGACTTGCTGTACTTCAGATATTGGTATGTCAAATCTCTCATCTCCTCCTCCAAATACTATAATCTTGTCAGGAGTTTCTCTTACAACATATCCTATATCAGGAGAATCAAGAGCTTTTACACCTCTATTGAAATACTTGCCTGACGTCATTATATATCTTTTTTATACCGAGATGCTAATATACTTTTTTAAATTCATTAATCCAATTCACAGAATTAAGATCAAGATCGCAGATATACGTTTGCATAAAGTCGGTGGAGGTGCTTTTCAAAGAGGTAAGATCTAAAGACCCCTGATGTGTAGAAGCCAGGAATTTCCAGTCTGCGAAGTCCCCTTTTTCTGTTCAATATTAAGTAAATTTATAGTGATTATAATACAAATAGAGGCTATACTTTACCACAATATGGAACAGATTACTAGTACGGTTAAGCTAAATCTCATGTAAATTCATCGACATGTACTTAGAACAACCATGCCGATAGAAGTAGTAATAGAACTCAATTAACGAGGATTACAAACAAGATTGGGAATTTCATTTGATGTTAACACTCTCTTTTTTGTTTCCCTTTGCTCTTCAACTATTATCTCATACATGAATTTATCCGCTTTATGTAATAAATGAAGAATAATAATGAACCACCAACAAGACTAAGACGTAGTAAAGGAAAATCAGAGGAAAGAGAACCAGTGCCCACACTAACACCTTTACTAAAGTACTCGAAGACATGCTGTATAATAGAATACTTCAGAAGAAACAGGAGATACACAAGACCCAACACATTGCAGACACCGAAAGATTATAGACAGAGATAGATACGCTGCGATGAGTACTATCGCAGAGCCTTAGTATCAGAAGACAACTAGGGGATGGGTGATACTATTACTATAGTATAATAAATAACTAGTCAAAGAAACGAAGCAAAACAAAACAAACAAAGCATCATTTGCCACAAAAATGATTCTATTAAGATATCTGTATGTAAATATGTTCTTGCGTGGTTGGTAGATGATGAGATCATATACATTCACAGGGGCAAATTAGATCTGAAGGTAGGATGCTTAAGGTTTATGATAAATCGTTAAACAAAAACCTTATCTTCACTCACATTTCAACACCCAACTACAACACCCGACGATTCAACAGAACCAATATTTATGATAATTATAATGTCTTTATGAGAAATTGCTAAATATATCTTCATATTCCGTTAAATCAGATATCAAATGAAGGGAGTTTGGACAGTAAGTATAATAGTATACTTAATTATAGCAACTGTCTTTATCCTTAACAACCAATTTTCACAGGAGGCATTTGCAATCCCTAATGCTCTTCCAAGTGATCTTAGCTCAAATGATCATGGTTGTGATGATTGTGGTGATAATGGTCCTCCAAATGCTCTTAGCTCAAATGATCATGGTGACGGTGCTGAATCAAGTGACCTTAGCTCAAGTGTGAGAGGTCCTCCTGGTCCTCCTGGAAGTTACCAAACAAATATGGGAAATCATCCAGAATGAAAAGGACATAACAACTAAAGACAATACGAATGCCTTGTCCTTACTGATGCAATGTTATAACAAGCGTTTAGAACTGCTAACTAGTGGGCCTGAAACTTATATGAATGCAAAGAAAAGCATATAGGAAATAAAATTTCAGGAAAGAGTAGATAATGATCCTGTTCTGAAAATGTTGAGTGAAAGAAATAGATTTCCATCACTATTCAGTAATGGTAACAGTTTATTTGGCGAAAACAACTTCTAAAATTGTAAACTATTATTTAAATCATTTTCTACTGAGCCAATAATAGGAAAATAACTATTATTCCTTCCTCTATTGTTTTCATGTCCTTCATTATTATCTGTTATCTTTTCTAATAGTACATCACAGAAATTACCCTCTTCTATATCAAACTTCAGTGCTTCAAGTAATGCTTCTTGCATGTATTCTGACAGAGATGTTTGATATATATTACAAATGATATTCAAGACTTCGTATTGACTCTTTGTTAGATGTACTTTTTCAGCTATTATGACAAGATCTTCGGGATTCGTTTTGTTATTATGAATGATTTCTTTTGATGGTGCCGCTACAGAAGAGGATGATGATGCACTATTCAATTTCTTGCAATTACTATTATCTATACACTCTCAAAGCTATATCTTTTTTGTTTGTCATTGAACAACTTCGCGTGAGTCATATAGCAAACCTTCGGGCAGCATGCAACCTAAAGGCATCAAGGACATTATCATGTGAAGTGGCCTCCTTGTCTGGTACACCTTCACCGTTTTCCACCTATCTAAATCATACAGCGTCGTGAAGCGAAGTAATGTTTTAGTCCAGGATGAAGTATCATATGTGGGGCTAGGCACAGATGAAATACTGTGTAAAATGCGGTACTGAGGTAGATCCAGATCACATGAACTTCTGTCCTAAGCGCGTTTAGAGGATAAAAACAAGAAAAGAGGTATAAGGGAATGGCTAGCTCATCCTTTGACCCCCATATACTGGTAGGCGCAGCAATCTCTAGTTTCCTTATATCACAATTAACAGCTGCGTGGCAGGTCAACGAAAAGGAAATTGCCCTCAAATATAGATTAGCTTAGCAGATTAATAGTCCTGTTCAAAACTTCATGAGGGTAGTGGGCCGATATGTTGATAGTATTCACCCAGAGTTAGTTCCCTTCCTTTACAACGCTTCTGAAACTGGCGCAGGAAAGGATTGCGTAGTCATAGCAGCAGACTACGATCCCGTGTTAGGTCTGTTAATCGGATCCTAGCTAGGGGAGGCAATGATCTTCGATTCAAACAATCTTTTGATCGCCAGTGATGATAGTCAAAAGCCAATTAGAGCGCCTTATATACTATAATTTGAGTGGGATTAACAATGAGTGAACCAAGCCTGTGTGTAATGGAGAAGTTCATACTATGAGTTCAAGCACTATCACCACCAAGGACGGCACCGAAATCTACTACAAGGACTGGGGCAAAGGCCCGGTCGTAACGTTCTCGCACGGTTGGCCTCTGAGCTCCGACGCTTGGGACGGCCAAATGCTTTTCCTCGTGCAGAACGGCTTCCGCGTGGTCGCGCACGACCGTCGTGGACATGGCCGGTCGAGCCAGACCTCTTCGGGGAATGACATGGACGGCTATGCCGACGATCTTGCAGCCGTGATTGAGGCACTCGATCTCAAGGACGCCAGCCTCGTTGGCCACTCCACCGGCGGCGGCGAAGTCGCCCGCTACATCGGGCGCCACGGGACGAAGCGGGTCGCCAAAGTGGTCCTCATCGCCGCCGTGCCGCCGATCATGTTGAAATCCGCAGCTAATCCGGAGGGGCTGTCGATGGAGGTCTTCGACACCATGCGGAGTGGCATGACGAAGGACCGCTCGCAATTCTACAAGGACCTGGCGACACAGTTTTACGGCGCCAACAGGCCTGGGGCCAAGGTCTCCCAGGGCATACTGGATCAGTTCTGGCTCTGGAGCATGCAGGCCGGCCTCAAGAACGCCTACGAAAGCATCAAGGCCTTCTCAGAGACCGATTTCACCGAGGACCTCAAGAAGATCGATGTCCCGACCTTTGTCATGCACGGCGAGGACGACCAGATCGTTCCCGTCAAGGACTCGGCGGTGAAAACAGCCAGACTCATCAGTGGTGCGAAGGAAATCTACTATCCGGGTGCACCGCACGGCCTCACAGCTACGCATCAGGATCAGGTCAACGCTGACCTGCTGGCCTTCCTGAGGTCCTAGACGTTGCAGTAGGACCTTATCAGGCTAATTGATGATGAAGGCCTGGCTGTCGATCCATGTTGCATCCTTGTTATAGCGGAGAGAGGGTACACATGTTTTCTTTTTCACCACTAGCCAAAGCGAACTATATACGACTTTAAAGCAGATCAGCAAATGATAATGGTTAGGAACGTTCATTTCTATGAGAATTTTCTACGCTATACGATATTTTTTCAGAGAATACTGTACCAATTCACGCCATATCTGGTTTAGGTTGGACAGTATCTGAAATGGGAATATTCTTTGCAGTATTGAGTGGCATGATGGTTTTGGTCCAAGGTCCAATCTTACGTAGAGCATTGAAAAAATTCTCCGAACAAAAATTAGTAATTATTGGTAGTGTGATTTTAGGAACAAATTTTGCTTTGTTGATATCAAATACTGCTGTGTTAATTTATGGGGCCGCAGTATTGTTTGCATTTGGTAATGGCCTTATGTGGCCATCTGTGATGTCAATACTTTCAAAGCGTGCAGGAACTCTCTACCAAGGTGCAGTACAGGGTGTCGCAAGTATCTTTGCAAGTCTTGCGAATATTATTGGATTAACAAGTGGGGGCATTTTGTATATTCTAATCGGGGCGACTACTTTCCTAATTAGTGCAGCAGTAATATTCACAGTTTTTATCTTGTCCTTTAGACTATTAAGATTGTATTAATATGATGAATAAATAGGGTTGTTGATATTCACAGTTTTTATCTTATCTTTTCCTAAATCTATAGGGATTCAGAATGTAGAAGATTTAAGAGGAATAAAAAATTATCTATTCTTTTACTTTTCAATAGGATTTTCAACTGTGTTTGCCCATTCTGCCCACGAACCAGTTACAGGTACCTGAATATGATCTCTTGACTCATCTACAGGTAACGAAAGTTTTGTATTTTTTGCTTTTCTACTACTCATATTTAGATGTCATCTTCTTCTTCTTATGGTCCGGTCTAAAGATTTAAAGATGTTGCCACAGACACCAACAAGTTGGTTTGTGATAAGATCAATGAGGACAATTGAAATGTAACTAGGTGGGTTCCAATATCTTCTTTTTCCAAATGTAACACTCTTGATATCTTGGTATTTCTTAAATTTCATGATGATTTCTATAGACAAAACCTGCAAGAACATTACGCTTGTGTTCATTCGTAGTTGTTGTGTTCATTGCATATTAGAAGGCCACAGTCTACGGTTTCCTTCTTGAGCTATACTATGACTTGACTAAAGTTATAGACTTAGACGAAACTATACTCATTAACATAAGTTCGTTATGCTATCTATCTAAACAAATATTTTGATTATATCTAAATTGAATCTTTTAGTTCTGTAATAACTACAAATAGTATCTTTCAAATTAGCAAATGTTGGATAATAACTAGAAAGTAT
>DASQRW010000174.1:0-3231 GCA_035642715.1 Nitrososphaeraceae archaeon
TTACCCTGATTCTACTAAAGGTCTATAACAAGTCTTTCTCTTTCCTGTCTAGTTAATATCGTCATATATTTTGTATCTTCAAGAATATATAGCATAATGGAAGCTTAAAGCTGTTATCATTTGTTACCAATTTTGGTATCATTGATATTGGTTTTGTTAACTCTGTTATCATCTGCTTTCAACCGTTACCAATATACAGTATTTGCATTCAGAGTATTTGTAATAATAGTGTCATATATGTACAAATTATGGATGGTACATTTTTTTGAAATTATCTTTCGATACAATACCATTATTCGTTCTTTCTGACACATTGTTTTTTAATGCCTAGTTGCATTATCCAATGATTCTACTACTAGGATGTTTTACATAATCATTTAATTTCTAAAGGTAAATTACTTTTGAAGTCTAAATATACTCTTTTATGAACCATTTGTGTCTCTTTAGACTCACTTTTGTATACAAAAGTGTCAGAATGCCCTAGATGATGGATAGAAGAAGATAGTTGAAGAAGAAGTTACTAATGTTCTGACAGATGGTAAAGTACTATTGCAATTCGCTTTTGCATCAGTAATAGAAGCAATAATACGAAACCCAGACAAATATAATGATATTCTTGTATGTAATACGCCATTATCATCAACATCTATGCCTGCACAACAATTGACACTATCATTGCATATTGAGAGTTATAAGGATATGATACTAGACGAAGATAATAGACTTTATGATCTACTAGTGAAACATTTTACAAATACTATTATGGATAATGCTGTTGGTGCTTCTTCATCTAATTCTTCATTATCATCTACATTCCCGCTATCTAATCAATGTGATATGGACAGAAAAGAAGAAGAGTCAGAAAGTTTTCATCAGAGTAAAGGTGATATTTCTGATTGATATAATAAAAATTTTGTTATGGAGGACTTCTGACAAAGACAGGATAAATAAGGAGCTCGCAGAATCCTTTAATTCCACATCAAGCACAATGTCGAAATGACTTTGTCTGTTAGTAATGAAGATATTGGTCATTACTATTCTATCGTTGCTTATGTATCATCTTATCGCAAATTCTGACGCTTAAAGAGCCATGTCGCCACTGGCATGGCAACAATGATGATACCTACACACCATGCGGATGCAAGCCAGGCGGAATTGCCGATTGGGGTCCCGACAAGCCAAGCCCGTATTGCCTCAATGACATGCGTAACAGGCTGGTTTTCAGCAAAGAATCTTAGCACCTCCGGCATAGTTTCAGTCGGCACAAAGGCACTGCTGACAAAGGTCAGTGGAAAAATGACAAAGAAGCCTGTCCACTGTGCTGCTTCTATGCTTTTGACAAGTAGGCCCATGATAGCTGATATCCAAGAGATAGCAAGTGAAAAGAGGATTGCGAGTCCGAATACCAACACCCACTCCGTAGGGCCGGCAACCGGTTGAAAGCCCACGAGAAAACTAACACCAATTATAATTAGACTGGAAATTGTATTTCTTACTAAATCCGCTACAACATGACCTATAAGTAGAGCTGATCTTGCAATAGGAAGAGAGCGAAACCGATTAACGATACCTCGTTGTAGGTCAATCGCTAAATTCATTGTCGTGTAGTTTGCGCCAAAAGCTAGCATTTGAACAAAGATGCCAGCTACAAGGAAGTTTACATAGCTTATATCTTCAGTGTCTATCGCACCCGCAAATACATAACGAAATAGAAGGAAAAACATAATTGGGAAAAGCGCAACAGAGAAGAGCTGGTCGAGATTCCTAGTGATATGCTTGATGCTCCGTTTGGCAAGCACCCATGAATCGCTGAGCATCCAAAAGAGCTTTGAGCGCTTTTCTGTTTGGATATTAGTATTGAAAGAAGGTTTGGTCATTACTTTTTAGCCTCCTTGCTCCTTTGTTTCTCCGTTTGGCTGTTCAGTTGTATGTCCGGTAACTGTAAGAAATACATCATCTAGTGTCGGACTACGAAATGATACATTTTCAACGTCAATGCCTGCTTCATCCAAACGACTGAGAACTTGTTTTAGTTGATGCATGCCACCTTTGGTTACCAAGCTAAGAGTCCTCATTTTGCTATCTGAATGAAGACTGTCTTCTTCAACTACCTTTTTGGCTTTCTCGAAGTTGCTTTCCTTCGCAACCGTTATTTCCAAGCGTTCCGAACCTACGCGCTGTTTCAGTTCGTCAGATGTGCCCTCGGCAATGATTTTACCTCCGTTAATAACAACAATCCTATCTGCTAAATGATCGGCTTCATCCATGTCTTGGGTAGTAAGGAGTATGGTCGTACCGGTAGAGACGAGTTGCTCAATAATATCCCACATAATTAAGCGACTCCGCGGATCAAGACCGGTAGTAGGTTCATCTAGAAAGATAATTGGCGGAGAGGCAATCAAGCTGACAGCAAGATCTAGCCGGCGGTGCATGCCACCGGAATAGGTCTTTACTGTACGACCAGATGCTTCTACCAAGTCAAACAGCTCAAGTAGCTCCTGTGACCTTCGATTGATATCTGGATAGCTGAGACGATAGAGCCGACCAATCATATGTAGATTTTCTTTACCTGTCAAATATTCGTCCAAAGCTGCATACTGGCCTGTCAAACCAATCAAACTCCGTACCTTGTATGCTTCTTTAACTACGTCAAAGCCGTTAATTAGCACCTGGCCGCTGTCAGGTAAAAGCAGCGTACTAAGTATTCGAATAGTAGTGGTTTTTCCAGCACCGTTTGGTCCAAGTAATGCAAGAACAGTGCCTTTCTTGATTACAAAGTTAACATCATCAAGTACAGTAAGCTGTTTGAATGATTTCCTCAATCCCTTTACTACAATAGCATTTTCTGATGAAACATATCTTCCAGTTAATCTGCTATGATATATTTCCTCAATTTTGTCGGTTCCTGTTATGGACATAATTCTTACTTCCTAAGTCGGTTGAAAACCCTCATGATCATGTTTTTCCTTGGGTCACTAGAACTTCAACCTGCTTCATAAGTGAACCTGCATTGGCATCTTGCTGTTTTACTATCTCACTGCGTACAGTTCCACTTGCTCCAATAATTAAAACATTCTGGTTTTCATCTAATATATTCATATTTCTATTTGTTTAAATCTATTTATAAGGTAGGTAGTTTACAAATTATACAAACTATTATTCTTATTTTTCTTATTCTTATTATTTCATTACATATTACAGATAAGTATTCTTATTTTTAATTACAAATAA
>DASQRW010000175.1:0-4517 GCA_035642715.1 Nitrososphaeraceae archaeon
CTCTTCGAAATTTACAGAAATACAATGTTAGGTTTAGACGAGACAATAAAGAAACTTTGGATAACTATAGACTCACCGAGGACAGATGCCAAAGAGAGAATAAAGGCAATTACTTTGCTTAAAGAATGCTATAAGGAAAGACTTGAACTTATTCGCTCAGAGCCAAGTCTGATTAAGCAAAAGAAACGAGCATTTTGTGGTATTTGAGCTATGAGTAGCCGAGAATTAGATGATTTTTTAATTGAACTTTACTCGTCGTCAATTCAACCTATGCACTTCTTTAGAGTGAGGCTAAGCTTCATATTCTGTTCTCTATGAATTAAGTACTCTTAATAAGGACTTTATATAAGAATAAAATGAGTTAGGAAGTTTTATGTGCTAATGGAAGCTACTTTTCCTTCTATAATATGCTGTTTATGTCTTAATGATCAGAATGTTATTACAGATGTTGAATCAGGTGAATTAATTTGTGGCAATTGTGGAATGGTAATTATTGAGAAGACTCAAGATACTAGTATTCCAGAATGGCGAGCATTTACAGTTGAAGAAAAAAATGAAAAAGCAAGAACTGGAGGTCCTACTTTTCTAGCCAGACATGATAGAGGTCTTGCTACAATAATTGGAAGAGCAAATAAGGATGCTAGAGGACAAGTTTTAGATGCAGCTATGCGTTCAATATTTGAGAGGTTAAGAACATGTGATTCTAGAACGCAACTTCACAGTTCAGCTGACAGAAACCTCCGGTGCGCTTTCTTTCAACTTGATATACTAAAGGATAAACTTGGCCTATCAGATGCTATAGTTGAGAAAACAGCTTACATCTATAGAAAAGCCTGCAAAAGACAGTTGCCTCGTGGTAGAACTATTGTTGGAATGCTGGCTGCGGCTGTTTATATTGCATGTCGAGAGATGGGAGCTCCAAGAACACTGAACGAATTTGCTCAAATCATAAATATTAAACGCAAAGATATCACACGTTGCTATAGAGCTCTAGCATTTGAACTAGAGATTAAAATTCCAATAGTTGATCCTATGAACTGCATTGTGAGAATAGCAAATAGAATAAAATTAAGCGATAAAACTAAACGCCAAGCAATCATAATAATGAACAATATTGCCAAAGAAGAGATATCATCAGGTAAAAATCCTATGGGATTTGCTGGATCAGTACTTTATCTAGCAAGTAGTATGGCTGGAGATAATATCAAACAGAGCGTATTTGCAGAGGCTGCAGGAGTAACAGACGTTACCATCAGAAATATATGCAGACCTCTGAGACAATATATTAATTCTAGCCAATTGAGTTAAAATAGACCAGATGACATGATCTTGTTTGCAACTAACAGTAAACCTTAGCATACGTATAATGATAATAGCAATGTAGGTTGTAAAACTCAAAGAGAAAAAGATAGATAGATTGACTGAAGCACTTACTAAAGGTGTAATAAAAATATTAAGAGTAGAGAAGAAATATGTTATAATAATATCTAAAGATCATTATAGAAATCCGTATTTTTCTGGTATTATTAGACTTTGATAATAGTAGCAAGTATGGCATTAGAGAATAAATGATCTGATCTATTTGTTAAATGTTCAAGGCGTGAACATCAAAATGTGATCATGATAGAGCTACTCCAACAGTGACAAGATGAAATGTCTTATTGGTAATTTGCACATGCGAAAGATTTACGCTGGATAGGAAGGCTCTGTTAACTTGACAACTATTTAGGCATGAATTAGAGTTCTTTTCTAATAATGTAAAGCTGTGCGTATCTTAGTATATTTTACGGGTATAGTTAAACGCACGAACACATACCGAACTAAAAGTTGCTTATGGTTTGTACTTCTATTTTAGTTCCAGTTATAGGTCTGAATCCAAAGAAAGGAGGAAATTCTGAAAGGTACGGTATATTATCAATTGATGTTCAAATTAAACGAATAAGCGATAATAAGCTTGTCATAGTATCGCACAGAAATCTCTATAGGATGAAAAATGAATTGTCTTTCTTAATCACGGAGCATCAAAAGAGACAAAAATTCTTGTATTTCCACATCAGACTACAGATATACGAATTATCCTAAAAAAGTTCGATCTTTAATTAACTGATATTGCCACAGCCTGTAACCTACAAATGCGCGATCTATAAAAACAAATTTGATTTTGTACTAGGCTCAGAATATGCTTCTGCATCGATAGATTCTCCTCAGATTTAAGAATATTTAATTAATACTTTTCTCATAGTTAAAATTCTTTTATTAAGAAATGAAAGAGAAGATTATATGGTTTTTATCTTATTGCTAATTAGTATGTCTTCTTTTTATTGTATTCTATTATTAGGCTTTAGAAGTACTTCTTGTTGTGTGGATATTGTCTCTTGATACTTGTTGGAATGTTTTTACAGTATTCGCTCCTATTCTCGATAGTTCCTTTACATTATCTGTTGTATGCTGAACAGATGCGTTGAAAGAATCCAGATTTGCAAATACGCTATTGTTTAATACTCTAGTTGCTGCTATGGCATTATCTGCAAAGCTATTAACTATCTTTCCATAGTTTTCAGCTACCTGTCCAGGAGACACCATCCAATATGACCAAAGTTGTAATGAATTAACGATAATGTCCTTTTGGGATTCTACATAATTGTCTGTGATTTCTCTAATTGCTTGGATCGTATTTTCCTGATAATCATTAACAACTTGTGTATAACGTGGAATCTCTTTTCTTGCTTCATTTGTTGTTTTCTTGATATTATCCTTCGTCTCATCGATTGCTTTATTAACAGCTTGCTGCTGTTCTCGTTGAAGTTGTGCTGTAGTTGAATGTGATTGTGTTGATTCTTCTTCTTTTCGCTCTTGTTTCTTTGTTGACATATATACAAATACTGCAGCTTATAGCATATAAAGAATGGTATACAATGGCGTTTATTGCCATAAAAATCCATTAATAATAGCATAGCTTGCTGATGTGGTTTTCATCAGGAGATGATAACTTCTAGCATTGTCTATAAAGTCTTCACCGGAAAAGTATTCCATGATTGCTTTAGATCTCAGCTACTATTCATTATGTTACTACTCAAAATGGATTAGACATAGGAGATTTTACTGGAATAGTTGCCCTTGTTGCTACTGCCATAACTTTCGCTCTGACATATCGTCACGGCAGCCAGTCAGAGCAGACACGCATAGCTAGAGACACATGGAAGAAAGTTTCATAGAAGAATAACAAATTCAATGAAATACATGAGAAGTATAAAAAACAATATGAGGAGATAGTAACATTGTAAAAGATTTTGACATTTCTAAAACAAGAATTGAATTAGATAAAAGGTGTAGAGCAGCAAAGAAAGATTAGCAATCTACTACTGTGCATGTGTGTGTATAATCATTACCAATTTACAATTTTACCTTAGAGATTTGCACTCAAAATATATTTTATCCTTGTATTCTAGAAACCTGACTTCTCTGTCATCTATGCTCTGACTTTTTATTAATTGTGCAGAATTAATATTCTCATAACCATATGAAGATACATAGTACATTCTCTGCATATGCTTTTCAATGGTGCAAATATCCTTAATAGATGTCAAAAATCTTTGTAAACACTTAGAATCTGCAGCTTTTTCTATATTCTTGTTATGCACGCCGACAGCAATCAAATCTTCTGTATTTCTTTCATAAATGCAAACATCAAAAGTGTATTTAATACCTGATTTGCCGCATACATCTTTTTCCATGGCAAATTTGTAAGATTTTGGATTGTATATGGAAGAAAAATAAGTTGCAAGTCTAAAAATTGAAAAACAATCTTCACAATCAAGAAATATCTGTTGGAGGAGGATAATTGATTGACCATTCAACTTAGAAAGTCGAGCCGCTAAATTTGTTCTCCTTCTAATAGAACCAAATTCCATTTTACAACCACAACTTTCTGCAACCATTTCTAAAATTTGAGATGGTATATTATAGTTAGCAAGACGTGATTCTATCTTATGGCGTTCCTCATCGTTTAATTGGTTAACTTTAGCCAAAATAAACACTAAGACTACATTAAAGATACTATTAAGTGTAAGTCCAACGATCAAACATTATCTCACATTATTATTTTTTTGCAAGTATATTCCTGCAGATAAAGCAGCTGGTAACTATGAGATTGTCAATACAGCTTTAGAAAGAATGTTCCTCAATCACAATATCTGCATTGAATATCTGGTAGGTCAGTATTTGCAATTTTAAGAAGGTTAGTGACATGTCGTGCACTCATACCTGCAGCTTTAGATAATCTATATAATCTTAGAAACGGTTCAATATCATCTTTAGTCTCTTCATAAACCATATTCAGATTATGTAGTTGTTTTAGCTTCCAATACTCTTTGTAAAATTTAGTTGCTTCCGACTCTGTCAGGCTTAATGCGATAGCTACTTCTAACAGAGTCTTTCTATCAGAAAAGAGCTTGTAGGCTTGGGTGGCTAAAGATAGATGTTGCTGTTGTTCTTTGTTTTCATTACCATCATTATTA
>DASQRW010000176.1:0-11853 GCA_035642715.1 Nitrososphaeraceae archaeon
TCTCAGTTTTGTACTTTATATGGCGGCCTTTTGAAATTTTAATTTTAATGACGGAACAAAAAAACGATTTGGAGCTGTAAATGAAGGTGTAGTTGTATCAGCACCATCTAATATAACAGCATGACCAGCAATTTGTTTCCATGAATAGCTGGTTATATTGCCATCTGGATCTTTTTGCTTGCAGTACCGTCTAAGGTAAGTAGCAGCAAAAGAGTTTAGGAAAAGATAGGTGATCAAAATATGCTCATACACTATATTTTACAAGAAACCTAACATGTTCTTCTGAAATTGGCTTCAACTTTATAATAAGAATAAAAAGAAACAATACTGTACAAACTGATGATATTACTCTTATTGGAAATCCCGTTAGCCTGTATATATGCATCGTTAATTCAGTGCTACTTATTAACACCTATGAATTCAAAATTTCGAATAAATTTCTTATCTATATGATCTACTAATTTAGCACGCTGTTCTACATTTTCCAGCGATTTTGGCAATATCGGTAGAGAGCCAATATCATTAGCCCATTTTAGGGTAGTATCTATGTTAGGATCCAATACTTCAATCATTTAGTTACTAAGAATCGGAGAATTAAATTGGTTTTGTTTGCAGAATTTAATGAAGCAATAATTGCATATGAACAATTTTAACTCAAAACTTGCATTCAGTAGTGTGTGCGTACCTGATCTATTCACATGTTGAGGCTTAGTTGATCCCATATCTAACTTATAACTTGAATTATTGGTTTAGATATACACTATACTCTCTCTCCCTGATTGGTATTTTAGTTCTTAAATTGGACCTATCAACAATAGAAGATTAGCAGGAATTAGTATGACAAAGAAGGAAGAAAATAATGTACTTGACAAGGAAATAGAATCTTGGAGCAAATTCGAATATGCTTTAAGGGAAGAAGATAATATCCTCTTCAAGGAGATGTTGACTGAATGTCAAAAAGAAGATTATACTAAAGCTTCCAACGCTAAAGGTGAATACAACTCTGCTGAATCACTCTTTATGGCTCTGATATTTCAGCAGCATAAAATGATTAGTAAATTAATTGATGATGAACTTTCAAAATATAAATAAAGAGAATCAAAAGAGTAATTTAGACAACTTGAATATTAGTTTATTTAAACTAAGGTAAGCCGCAAATATTTTTTGCTAACGCTATCTGCCAGATTCAAGGCAACATATTTCTTAAATAAGACTTTCTAAAGGTATATTCAATATGCCTTTTGGCTTCGGCGGCAATAAAGAAGATTCTCCTATTAAAAAGCCCTTCACAGATAATGATGACTTATGACATTAGTAAAATAACTGAAATGTTAAATCCAGATGAAAAAGTATTTCTTGTTGCAAGACAATCAAGAATAAAACTAGGTGGTTCTCATTTTACACCAAATATCATCTATGCAACAGACAGAAGAATCATAGTCAGAGATCCATATATGGTTGGAATAAAAGAAAATGTAGTAGATATTCCATATGACATAATTACAAGTATAAAACTGGAAAAAGGATTACTTTCATCTACAATAAGATTTAAGGCTCCAGTTGATTTTAGTTTCTTTGGAACAGTTACTATTCCTTTTCCCTTTGGAGTTGTGACATCCCATAGATTTCGCATTACCCAACTATTTTCGTTTATCATTTCTCCACATTGCTTACGGTAGTCCATCCAATCGTTCAATGCTGCATAGGCCTCATTTGTCATAAATGAAAAGTATTCCTCATCTTCTTCAGCATAGACTGTAATCTTTGCAGCAATGATTTTACCATCTTTTATAATAGGAAAAATATCTCTCCATCTTAGATAATCCCATGCACCAAGTCGTATTCCTGACGAAGCCATAGTGTATATAATTGGTCTGATTCTTCTGTCAGGATAGTCTAACATCTTTCTGATTTCTTCAATTCTAGGAGCACGATCATTTGCGTATTTTCTTCCTTTAGGCATCCCGCGTGTTATTTTATTCCAAGGAATAGCGATGTCCATTTGTTCGCAGAATAATTTTATAGGTTTGATATAATTTCTCAGAGTAGAACCTGTGATTTCTTTTCGTTCTACTCTATTCTTATGAATTTGTAAGTATTTCAAGATGTTGTTTGCAAGCCAGTTAATATCACTTTTTGCTTTTTCACCAAAGATATTGCAGCGTTCTTCAATCGTGCCTTGGTCAATGCCAATATAGTCAAAAAAATAACCTATTCGTTGAAGATATTTTTCTCTGGTTACAGGGGATCTTATAGCAAATATAAATATCAAATAAGGACTTGAATCTAATTGAATTATTTCTTCTACCAATCTTTGTTACCTTTTGTTATGTTAGAACCCTAATTAAAGACTGATATCGGATTGGGCCCAAGGGGGTTTGAACCCCTGGCCGACCGGTTATGAGCCGGTCGCTCTACCAGGCTGAGCTATGGGCCCTTATCAAAAAATCGATAATTGGTAAGGTTATATAGGTTTTGAGATCAATATCATAAGATACCACTTTTATACTACATATTTTTTCTGAACAGAATCTAATAGTTTGTTCTGGGCTTCCAATGAACTGATAGCTGCGTTGAGAGCACGCTCTTGTTTCTCTTCAGGAATAGTTTTTAAAATATTTTTCCAGACCTCTGAATGTCTTAAATCAACTTCTTCATGGATTTCTAGATATTTTGTAGCCTCGTTACTTTGCACTCCATAAAATTTCTTTAAACCATCGATTTTTGATCTGCTAATCTTTGGCAGTTCCTTTTCGTACGCATACATTGCTGCCACCGCTTCCTCTAGTGATCGTTCGGTTAGTTGGGATAATGTAGAAACTGCCATATTTGTATCATTCTCACCTTTATAACTAGCGAGATTGTTTCTCTTGATGCCCATAGCAGTTGAGAACATTATCCATGGTTCAATGTGTTCAGACTCTTCCTTTAGATTCTGACCAACGGCTCTCTTTAATGAAGGATCTGTAATAACGTTAAAAATGTTTTCTACAAATTTTGGTACGACTTTTACTAATTGGAAGTATTCCTTTGAGTAACCTTGCAGATGATTAATAGTAAGTTTTCCTTCAGACCACATTTGATAAAATACATGTTTGAGCAGACTATGCTTTTCAATTTCGTAGTCGATCCTTTCTATGAGCAAATTTTTCATTCAAACAAAAATAGATTTTCTTATAGAAAAACTTTGTGCAGCATATATGTTTCTGTCATAGAATGTGTGTGTGCATGTATAGAATAACATCTTTTAACATTAAGAACTATAAAAAAGCCCTTCAAAATTAAAAATATCCATTGTATAACATAGATCATATATAATAATTATAAGAATCCTTCTAGACGAAACCGTGGATTAGTAAGTGCACAAGAAAGGATTTTATGTGAAATAAATTCAAACCTCTTGAAGTGCTCCGGTGGTGTAGTAGCTGATATAAAGACAGCTGCATAATCCGGTCAAGCATTGTGGCCTTTCGAGTCGCAGATCCCGGGTTCAAATCCCGGCCGGAGCACTATCATAAATAGTTGAAATGATATTGTATTTTCCAATCCGTGTAGTGGTGTGGTGGTAAAGCATTAATATGTTGAATTATTTCAAGGTATTCATAGGCAAGAAGTGATCTTTGAATAGAAGAAACCTAGAAGCCAACCCGTTGCTTGAACAGTTCAGTCAATATCTGTTAAAAATAGATGATGCACTCAAACGCGAATTAGATCTCTATTCGTGGTCGGAGTTTTATGCGCCATTAAGATATGCATGCGAGGGAGGCAAACGTATCAGACCCCTTATTCTAGTGCTTTCCGCTGAAAGCATAATGGCACCAAAGGCAGACTTGTTAAGAATTGACGAAGACGTATTTTTTGCAGCTTGTGCTATAGAACTTTTGCATACAGAATCTGTTATTCATGACGACATTATTGACGAAGAGAATCAGCGACGGGGAAAGCCCTCCTTTCATGTAAAGTATGGATATAACAGCAGCATTCTGACTGCTGATTTTGTATTAGGAGTCATTCTTAGTATAGGTTCTAAGCTAAATAATTCACGCGTAGCAAGTGAACTTTCTAATGCTGCAATAAAAATGAGTGAAGGCGAAATAATGGAAATTAAATTGGCTGAAGATCTTAAAATCGGAGAGGATGACTATATCAAAGTTCTTGAACAGAAGACTGCTTCGCTTTTTGAAGCATCGGCAAAAATAGGAGCGATATTAGGCGGAGGAGAAGAGGAGGAAATTCACGCTATGGCCACTTTTGGGAATTTCCTCGGAATAGCTTATCAAATTCATGATGACTTAATAGACTGGAATAACGAAGAGAGGCTCTTTAATATATTAGTAAAAAAGAACGATCAGTCAAAGGAATTTGTTGACCGAATGGAAAAACTTTACCTATCCTATTCTTCAAAGGCCAAGAAGGAACTCGTTAAAATTAAGGATAGTACGCAAAAGAAGCATTTGGAACATCTAACAGATTTAGCTTCAGTCCAATTTTGAAACTATTATTTTGTTTCACTACTACTATATGATTTGTAGCAGATTAGATCTAACTACATATATGGTAGATACTCTGAACTGCTATTGTTCAATCCCTACATAATAATTATCTGATATGATAATAATTATCTGATATGATAATAATTATTTACTATAGGTCGATACAGGTGCATAATTAAGATAGTTGATATTGAGCAACTACAACTATATTATATAGTAGGTTAGGTTGTCCTTTGCTTTATTAGAAGCTAACTGCTCCCCCCTCCTAATAATATGTAATTAAACAATTCGTTGAACTTTAAGAACAACTCCTAAGAATAACTAATATTGACTGATAGCTGCAAAAATCAATCAGCATTAAAAGCACTACTATATTCATATATATATATATATATACATATACATACACATACACCACCATAAGACATAAAATGTTCCCTGAATTTATAGATGCACAAAACTCTATTGAATATCAAGAAAATATCTCTCTAAAATAAAATTTGGAGCTACAAAAAATTAAAAAAGAAGAAAGTAATCAATCAGAAAAGTCAGAATAGTTGCACAAAGAAATCAAAACAGAATGAATTATTGGGAATGTCATCAAAATGCACATCGCAACTGATAACTATGGCAGAACAATAATAGAAAGTCATTAGATCAAAAAATTTTGACTATCATGACGTCCTAGGAGCAACAGAAGTAACATTCGCTAAATCAGGCAATGCTTGCGACGCAAAGTCGAGTAGTGGGGCATGCCAAATACCAAAACCTACCATAAAAATTATTGCAAAAATTAGCACTGCAACTATAGCTGTAGGCTCCTTGATCTTACTCATATCAGCCGCATCTTCCATGTACATCTTTCTAATTATCCATGCATAATACCCCAATGATAACGCACTATTAAGAACCGCTGCAATAGCAAGATATGGGCCCCATGCCACTATTGGCCCGCTATCTATTGCAGCACCAAATAGAACTAATTTACTCCAGAATCCGTTAAGAGGTGGGACGCCAGCAAGAGCCAGAAGGGAGATAGTGAGTGCAATTGCGGTTATTGGCATTCGTCGTCCAAGTCCTTTATAACTCTCTAAACCATAACTAGCAAGACCGATTACTACTGCCGCTGCTGCTATGAAAGCTGCCGATTTCATTACTGCATGATTAAGTATATGAAATAGTGAGCCAGACAAGGCCTGATCAGAATATGGAGCAAGTGCTATACCCATCAAGATATAACCTGCCTGTGCGATACTTGAATACGCAAGAATTCTAGGAACACTCTTTTGTATCAATGCTCCAAAGTTACCAATTGTCATAGTAAAGACTGAGAGTATAGCAAGAGTAATTGTCCAATCTGCGTTCAATGCGAAGATCCCAAGCACCACCACACGGAAGGCCGCTGCAAAACCAGCCTTTTTAGTTCCTGCTGCAAGAAGTGCACCAATCGTAGTTGGCGAACCCTCGTAGGCATCAGGTAACCACATATGGAATGGCACAAGTCCCATTTTAAATCCAAAACCTGCAATAAATAGAGCACTTGCGAGAATACCTATGGGAATAACATCTACTTGCAAATTAGCCATTCTTTGAATAGCACCACCGATGTTTGTGGTGCCTGTAACACCATAGATAAGACCAATAGCAAAAACTAGAATCGCTGTCGATAATGCACCAAACATAAAGTATTTGATTGCTGCTTCATTTGAGATAGGATCACGTTTTGAAAATGCTGCCAATGCATAGGTAGGAAGAGACATCAACTCCCATGCAACAAGTAGCATTAGAAGATCGGTGGAATAACCAATAATTACCATGCCTATTGTGGATAATAGGATAAGAGAATAATAGGCAGCAGGATTTGCTCGGCCTTTCATATAATTCCATGAGGAAGCAGTTACCATAATAGAGACTATAAGCAACGAAATTGCAAAAAATGAGCCAAACATGTCATCGGCAAGAAGTCCTTCACTAAATGCAATTGTAGGCATAACCTCTCCAGACAATATACGGAAAATTATTATTCCTATTACAATAATCAAGGCACCAAATGCGATACCGCTGTATAGTTTATTATTTGAACCCCTCTCTCTTTTTAGAGCATCTATAACCGGGATTGCAAGTCCTACTGCACCTAATATTGTTATGACGAGGGCAGGTGTTGAAAGTAGATCTACCATTTTTTCTTCCATTGCCTCTTATAATAATAGTAGCATTACTACTACTATCATGATGCCTACACCAAAAACGAATAAGTATGTTTGAGTTATTCCAGTCTGTCCGGCTCTTACTACTTTAGAAAAATAAGTCATCGAGTATTGTAATGCAGGACTAATTCCATCAATTATGATGCTCTCAAAGTATCTCCATGTTATACGATAGATTGCCAGAGGTGCTATTACCCCTCCCCAGTAAAGGGCGCTATTTAGATACCATCTGTTGTAGAGGAATCTCCATATTGCTTTAGTGACTATATTTCTAGAAATGATTTCAGGATTCCCCTTTCTTGCAATATAAAAAATGAAACCCAATACAGATCCTATTGTGAATGCTCCAATTGAAGCAGCAGCTGCTATTGGATTAAGCCCAAAGAATGTTTTCTCTCCTTGGGGAAATATTTGGATTTCTGCGGAAGATCCTTCGCTAGCATGTTCTTCCCCAATTCCAAAAGAATGCAATAAATAGCCCCCCAGTAAACTATGAATTTCAGCTTCAAATACAAAGCCTACTATTCCTATAGATATAGTTGCTACAGCAAGTATTGCAAATGGTACCCACAAACTTGCACTTACTTCATGAAGGTGGTGACCACTATTCTCTATTTGTTTAAGATGCTTACTCTCGTTGCCAAAAAATGACATTCCTATCATTCTAAAAGTGTAAAATGCAGTCATTATCGCTACGATAACACCTATTGCAAAAAGCGGCCATGCATGAGCATATCCTGATTCTAATGTAGCAGCAAATATTGCATCTTTGCTCCAAAATCCAGACGTGAATAGAGGGGCTCCTGCTAATGACAAACTTGCAAGCAACATAAAGATATATGTCTTTTTCATATGCTTCCGTAATCCACCCATATCCGTCATAAACCTTGATCCTACGGTGTGAAGTAGCGCACCTGCACCCATGAAAAGTGACGCTTTAAACATTGCATGACTCATCAAATGGAAAAAGCCTGCGGTATAACCATCTACAAACTGTGTTGATAATCCTGCAATACCCAACGCCATCATCATGTAGCCAATCTGCGATCCAGTTGAATACGCAAGAACTTTTTTGATTTCTGGATTTACTAAAGCCTGACTAGCAAGTAAAAATGCAGTTATGGCTCCAACCCATGCAACAACTTCAAAGAATTGAGTCATACCAAAAGCGGCGAGAGCGAAGAACAAAGGACCAATGCGGGCAACTAGAAATACGCCAGCTTTAACCATAGTAGCAGCATGAATTAATGCAGATACTGCTGTCGGACCAGTCATGGCCTCCAAAAGCCATTCATTTAAAGGAAACTGTGCAGATTTCCCAACGGCACCTCCAAAAAGAAGTATAGCTGCAGGGACAAGCAAGTTCTGACTAGCCATTTGTTGTGCCCATGTTTGGTCTGCGATCAATTCTTTGAAGCCAAAAGTTCCAGCATAGATAAATATAAGAAACATACCAGCAAGCATCATTGTATCTCCAGCCCGAGTCATCAAAAACGCCTTCATTCCTGAATGTGTTGGGGAATACCACATAGCAATACCTCCAGCTTTATGACCTTCCTTTCCAACAAAGTCTTTCTTCTTGTCATAATACCAGAACCCGATCAAAGCATAAGATGCAAGTCCCACACCCTCCCATCCAAAGAAGACCATAAGCAAATTGTCTGATAATACGATGAGTTGCATTGATCCTATAAAAAATAACATAAAGAACCAATATCTTGTAAGGTCCTTATCTCCATGCATATAGCCAATAGAGTACACAAAAATAAGAAATGAGATCCAAGCAACCACATTTGTCATAATCACAGAAAGCGGATCAGCCAATACTCCAGCTTTTAAATTGATAGATGAAATCCAAGAAATTTGGCTATGAATTTCTTCTCCTCCAAGTCCTATAGGAATTAAAGTTGTTGCTGAGATTGCACTTGCCAATGCGAAACCAACAGCAGCATAATTTGTTGCTTTATTATTTACGCGTGCTACTCCAGCAATAACTGCCGCACCTACAAAGGGCAAAATCCATACCAGCCAAACGTTTATTCCAAATCCAAATGTTTCGACCATTTTGTCTCATCTAGTTATTTTAATTTGTTCCTTTCGAAGCAATTGCAATTTTTCCAACCATGCTAGCGCCATTATCATTAATATTTGTGTCGATAATTTCATCGCCAGCTTTTGGAATAGGTAATATTTCAGAAGTGTCTGAAAAAATGCCTTGAAAGTATCCGATTATAGGATTGAGGAAGAGATCAGGAATGACTCCTATAATAAGTGTAATAGCTGCAAGAACAGCCATTGTTACGGTGATATACTTGCTTGAATCTCTGACATGAATATGCTCTTCTGAAATCTTACCAAAGAATACACGTTTATACATCCATAGGATGTAGGCAGAAGATAATACTGTAGCCAAAATACCAATGCCAAACGCTGCCACCCTTAATGAATCCCAATGATTGACACCAGTCTGCAAAACCCCGTTGAAAAGAATCCATTCTGCCATAAAACCACTAGTTGGAGGAATGCCAATGATAGTTAATGCGCCTATCATTGTAATTACGGCAGTATATGGCATCTTGCCTGCTAATCCACCGAGCTTTGACATACTTCTGGTTCCTGTTTGTAGAATAATGGATCCTGCCATCATGAAGAGTATGGCTTTTCCAAGTCCATGAGAAATATACATCATAGTTGCTCCAGTAATACCCAGGACACTTTCCGATCCAAGACCAAACAGAATATAACCCATCTGGCTAATACTTGAATAAGCAAGAACCCTCTTGATGTCGTCTTGCATCAAAGCCATTGCTCCACCATAAATCATCGTAGCAAGTCCCCAGAGGTTGATATATAGACTATATTCAGCATAGCTTCCTGTTAAAAGCTCTAGCCACAACCGAAGTAAACCGTATGCTCCTATTCCGATCATTGCAGGTGACAGTAGAGCTGAAACAGGAGTAGGAGCTTCTGCGTGGGCATATGGAAGCCAAATATGTAATATGAATGCAGCCAATTTAACTCCAAGGCCCACTACAAGTGCAAAAACAATAATTGACATCCATTGTACAGGAATTTGAGACGCATTTGCTCGGATTGTATCAAAATCAAATCCGCCTGCAAAAAATCCCATTGATAATAAGGCAAGAAGTAGAACTACAGCTCCTACATGTGTCCAAAAGAAAAACATCAGAGCAATTCTTCGTCTTGCACCATAACCATAAAATGCTATAAGAAAGAATGAAGGAACAAGCATTAATTCAAAAAAGACATAAAATTGTATCAGGTTTGTTGCAAGAACTGTGCCAAACATACCCATAGAAAATGCCAAATAAAGTGCAAAGTAGAGTCCCATCTGTGAGTTCAGGTATTTTTTTGTGTCAGTTACTGCCGATACTTGAGATCCAACTTCCATTTTGGAACTATCACTATAATAAGTACCGCTACCACCATGGTCACCAATTCCTCCACTAATTCTTCTATTGCTTAAACCACCGGAATGTTGTTCACCACCACCACCACCACCACCACCAGCATGACTATTCGCATCTTCCATAATTTTGTGGATCATATAGGGCTTAGAATAAAGTGCAAGTACAGTACACAATATGTATATTATCAGAGCGAATGGTAGGCTTAGACCATCTAATCTGAGTCCAAAATTCCCAAATTGACTCCAAGGATAGCTCTCAACATAAACCGACTGGCCACTAGTGAGTGTCATTGCAGGAATAAATACTAAACCAGTAGAAATGGCTAAAATTCCAAAAGAAAACCAAGTCGTAGCAGTAACTCCAACTTTTTTGGCCAAAATATAAGATACAGGTGAAGATAAAAGAGGTAGAAAGGTCGCTGCTAAGAGAAAATACGATGATTCTGCCATTTTATAATCTATCCTCTCATACTCCTAAATTCTTCAACATCTATTTCTTTGTATAGCCTATAGGCAATGATGATAATACCAAGTCCGACTGCTACCTCTGCTGCGGCAATAGCAATAGAAAAAAGAGCAAATACCTGGCCTTGGGCATTTGGTAGATTCCTCGAAAAAGCAATTAAGTTTAGGTTTGCTGCATTAGCAATTATTTCAATTGAAAAGAGCATTCTGATAGCGTTACGTTTGACAACAAGACCATAGATACCTATTGCTACCAGTACTAAAGACACTATAAGAAAGTCAATAAGTTCGCTCATTTTGTTGTTCGATATCCTCTCTACGTGCCAATGCTAACGCTCCTATTACAGAACCAGCCAATGTCAAAGCTAATAATATTAACGCTGGTGCATAATAAGTAACCATTTCTTTACCTATTGCGGTAAAATCAATGGCAGGGCCTTGAAAATTACCAAAGGTGGAATCATTGATACCTGACAGAAGGAATAGAGATCCTATACCGCCAATAAAAATTAGCATAAAAATGATGCCAGCCAATTTTCTTTTTTTATCCTCTATTGTGCTAAAGAGAGCCTGAGTTCTAACAAGCATAACTGTAAAAATAACTAGTACAGCTACTGCCCCTACATAGACAGTAATCTGAAACATTGCCACAAACGGAGAATCCAAAATAAGGAAAAATCCTGCAATGCCTAACATAGAAATGGCTAGAGCGATTGCACCATAGACTAGCTCACGACTCTCGAGTGCGACTATTGCAGAACCAATCGTCATTATAGCAACTGCGATAAATACAAGATCAGCCATGTGTAGCACCCATATCATCAATTTTTATTTCGATATCTCCATCATATTTTGGCTTGACTGCCAATTGTGCTGGAGTATAGATCAAGTGTTCTTTGATAAAAGAAGAAGACAATTCATAATCATTTGTCATAAATAAAGCATAGAATGGACATGCATCAACACCTAAACCACAAAATACACATTTGCCAAAGTCAATCTGTGGCATTATAGACTTCTTATTTTGTTTCCATTGTTCATCTACTTTTACCACACCAATAGCTTCTGCAATACCTTCACATGCAATTGCACATAGCTGACATCCCGTACATTTATCGTGAAAAAGTATATGTCTACCACGTGTTCCTGCAATACCAACTCCACGTTTTGGATCAAACTGATATCCATCTCCAACGAACTTGAGCTTTTGTTCTGGATAGCGGAAAGTAAATCTCTTGAGTACAAGATGCTTTGAACC
>DASQRW010000177.1:0-2510 GCA_035642715.1 Nitrososphaeraceae archaeon
AAGTTCATAGCCTGCAATAGATTCTGCTGCATTGGGATCAGGGTCTTCAGCTGGTTCTTCAGTTAGTTCAAAGTTCTTGTAGGTATAAGGATTTACCATGTATTGACTAAAATCTAAGGTTCCATTTCTAAATTGTCCTAAACTTAGTTTGTAACCTGAGCCCTCTGCATCTACAAGCCAGCCTTCAAAGACATTTCCCTCATTAGGTGAGGCATTTATATCTGCACTGACATTTGTCCTACGACCATCTGAGTCTATAGTAACTGTTCCCATTTTCTCTCCTCCAAATGGCTGTCCTTCAGAAGCTGCCGTAATATCACCTGTGTTATTTTGTGCTTCAGCTTCTTGTATATCCATGATGGGATCATACATTACCATTCCTAATACTCCAAAAGCTATTAACGATGCAGTAACTGACAATAGTGCTACATCAATCATATAATTCCTCTGAATGTTAATGCTAATACAATATAAAGATTTGTGGATAACGAATTAGATATATTTATACATTAACCGCTAGGGAATTCATTTAAGATAAATTGTCATTGTGCTTAATCTCCATTACTAATAATCATCAATATAATGAATTCTTCCATCATTCTTTCTTATGTAGTCGCGTAAATTTTCTGTGCCTAATACTGGTTCATCTTGTTCAGATTTCTTAATTACATTATTATTATCATGTGATTCATACTTTGAAGTCTGTTTTGATAGCCAGTCAATCAATTTATACGTTGTGAAAGCAGTAAGGCCATAATCAATGGTTCGGATGGAAATGGTTGGCCCTTAGCATTAATTGCAGCAGCATAGTTGTAACAATCATTTAGCATCTTTTCAAATAATTCTCTATCCTCTTTTGAAGACAGGCTATTTGCAAAACCTTTCCATGATTCAATTTCTTTTGTAAGAATATCTTCATTTGGAAATAGACTCATGTCTTTACTTACAATCTCCTTTACTATTACTTTTAAGAATCGAAGCACCAATCAGACAGGGAGAGGTTATCTTTTCTTAGTAATATTATTAATGTCTATATCTTCTTTCAAATCTTCTTCTCAGAGCTATAGCTATAAGACCGAAGGTGACAGCTCCACCAACTATTTTTATGACATAATCTATAATTCCAACTTTAATATTACTTCCAAGTGGAAGCAGAGGAATAAATCCTGCAATACTTCTTTCAAAAGCCTTCAACCAGTGGGTATGATTTCCGCTTCCATTTTCGCATAAACCTATGAATTTTGAGGTCCCATTCCTTGTAGCATCAGAAATGACATTAGGGTTACATTCAATAGTGGATAGTGAAGGTTCAAGTATTGGATTGCTTTGTGTCAACCAAAACAATGTTGATAGAAGTACGATTACTACACCAGCTGGAGCAGGTCTCCATACACTTTCTCCATATCTTGATAGATGATAGTACCAACAGGTTAAAGAGAATAAGTTTCTTCTAAACCAATTATTTTGTTTAACCTTAAACTCAAAACGATCATCTTTGGATGATACAACTTCTCTATACTTTCTTTTCAGTTCCATTTCTCTGATGAAGAACTGGCCTGCTTCATCATATTCTATATTCATAATTTTCTCAAAGACTTCTATATACAGCCTTGATGCTGCCTAAATTGAAGTCTTTTGTATGAACACCTTTCTCTTTATTGATTTTCTCCTGCAGTAGTCTTTCATCTACTACTTTGAATCTATCTTCTTTAACCTTCTTTCCTCTTCTCCATCTTGCCTTATCGCCAAATCTAATTCCTGTTATGTCTGTGTTCATGAAAGAAACATTAGAGAGATTTTCTGTGTTAAAGATAACTTTCTCTTTTCCCTCAAATAATACATAATTGAACGTTGTTTTGCCGTTGAAGTGCGCTGAGAAGCGTGTTTTCCCGTAGAACTCAGAATTACTAAATGTTGTTGATGATCCGTCGAAATCAGTTCCGGAGAATGATGCTTCTCCTTGGAAATTAGCTTCCCGGAAGTTTGCTGCTCCTTGAAATCTAGCTCCAACAAAGTTTACTTCCCCAAATAAATATGAGCCAGAGGAATATACAGGTTTAGTAAATTCCCTACTACTACTTAAATCTGAAAGACTAAAATCTGGAAGATGAAAACCTATACAGAGTAATGGTTCATTATTAGATATAGCATAGTTTACTTTATGCTTTAATCTATCTAGTACCTTCCTTTTATTTTCCTCATAATTGGTCTTATCCTGAAGAAGATAATCTTTGTCATGAAAGATGCAGAAACCTGAAGCTAAGGGCTCTTCCTCTGTGCAATTGAAATCAACTTCCTTATGATGAGTTTCATAATCATAGTATTGGATAGTGAATTTGCATTTAGGCAACTATATTTTCTTAAATGTTCCTTCTATACAAAACTATATCGATAAAGGAGCATTTAGGTTACTAAAGCCAAAACCAATATAGTCTATAGCTGAAATAGAGTGGATAAGTATTAAACTCGCATGAGCAAAGAATATTATTAATAATACACAGACAGAATTT
>DASQRW010000178.1:0-8132 GCA_035642715.1 Nitrososphaeraceae archaeon
ATGAGTCTTCATCCAATTGGAAATTCTATTTCCTTGATATCTCTGCTACGGTTTGAATATTTCTATTTAGAAAAATTGCAAATACAACAGATATTGCTGCAATTAAGGCAGCTGCAAGAAATAAATCCAATTAAAATAAAAGAAACTACATTTGTGGAACTTAATGAGTTACTAAAAGAAGGATTAGAAGTCACTATTGATAAACCTATAAGGATAAACAATGACTCCTAGCTAGGAGCTTTGTTATATGAATCACATCCATGACACTGGAATATGATATCCTGAATAACTACATTATCTCCCAGATTATTTGCAAGTATATGGCCACAATTACCACACAAAAATCTCCTATTCTCATCTCTTTCTTCCCCCTCACCAATAAGATAAGGCTGGTCTCCTATCTGTTCAGACTTTTCATATATGGTAGCAGTTCCAGGTTCAGGCTTGGTAACAACTTTTAATCTTATTTCTCTCATATCTATCAATATTGTAACTTGAATTTACAGATTTTTGTTTCCCCGTCAACTGAAAGGCAGCACCAAAGATAATCAGCTGGGTTCGCAGCAGAACTTTGAATTTTAACTATATCACATTTCGAGACCGCTAGCTGTCTCGTAATGTCGTGTAGAGTAGTTGTTCACCTCTTCTAGTCTCTTTTGGGCTCATCTCTTAATGTCTTGGCATGTCTCTCCTATCTGTTTTTATCTCCTCAAACACTTTGACATATTCTTCATTTGCCTCCCTTGCTGCATCTTCTATATAGTTATTAACATGCCAGAGCTACTATGCTTGTTTGTTAAGCTGCTTTGTTATGTTATGGATTGTGAATCAGTAATCACAACACATCACGGGCACTACAACTTTCTTGAATAGGTGAGGAGATGCAACTGCGCCTGAGATTATTTGGTAATGTTTTGAATAATAAAATAATAGGCCATTTGAAGATAGAATAATTACAATAATAATGAAAACAATACCTATTTCTCTTCCTCTACCATAAAAATAGCTTCATTCTATATGTGCTCGATCAAACTGAGGAGCCACCATAGGCGAGTTGATACCAATATACCACTTACTGACGCTCCAATGCGTGTCGGTCCCATTTGGCACACGTTGCCGCTGCTTCATAAGTGCTCTGCAAGAAAGACAACAAGACCTCATCAGGTGACTTCGCATTACGGACCACATCGTAGGGCAGCAGGAACTCTCCCATCTCTGTATGGTAAAACCCTTCTGAGGGCTGGATGGCATAGTCCTTGAAGCCCTGAGGCTCAGGATAGGAATAGGCGTAGAAAGCTGGTTCATCGACTGGACCGCCACCAGGCCAGAAGCCACAACTACTTACTTCATGCGAATAGGCTTCGACAGCCACAAAACGGCCCACATTTGGTGCGCCTGGATGCAAAGGCGCCGTACGTCCGGAAAAGCGCGTAACGGCCAGATCAAAAGCACCCCAGAAAAAATGTATCGGGCTTACCTTGCCAATGAACCGGGAACGAAACTCACTAAATACCCGGCAGGCCTCAGCCATAATGCGCCAGAACCGTTGTGCGTACTCGGGATCATAGGCAGCATGCTTGTGATCCTCCTCAAAAGGGGTTCGATCCTCTACTTCAACCGGCGTAGTCCAAATGGTTATGGGCATCCCAAGTGATTCCAAGGCGGCCATTGTTTCCTGATAAAAATCAGCTACTGAGCGCGGTCGCAGAGCGATTGACTTGGTAGAACCATCATTTGTTTCGATGAGCAGGAGGTGGGCGATGAAATCGAACTCTATCTGGAAGTATCTACCTTTGTAGGTCATTGGTGATGTCGTAAGCCCCCGGGGTGTGATATATAGAGTAGAATTCCACCAGTGATTCATAAATGGGGTGAGTTTGAGCCGGATCTTTCCGACGATTTGGGTCCACCTATGCAGCGTGTCATATGTGTCTTTCCACTCGGCCAACGGTAATTCTGGCCATGGACTTGTAATCATTTGTTTCCTCCATTCTGCAAGACTTTCATTCTTAATAATAAGATAATACGACTTCCTTCTTTTTTTCTTTTATTCACACCTTCGTCAAATATTGATGCACAAACTGTATTGCTATTGCGCCTTCACCTACTCCTGAAGCAACTCGTTTTACGGATCCAAGACGAACATCGCCTGCTGCAAAAACCCCCGGTATGTTTGTTTCAAGGAGAAAAGGGTCACGATCAACTGTCCATCCTCGTGGTCGAGAATTTCGATCAGGCATCAAATCAGGGCCGGTTAAAATAAACCCATTTCTGTCTCTCTCTATTACACCTGATAGCCAATCTGTACGTGGTTGTGCACCAATGAATATGAAAATAGATGAAATAGGAAATGTAGTATTTTCTCCATTCTTCGAATTGCAGACTGTGACGGATTCCAATCTCTCTTCACCATTTACGGCTTGAATGTTAGAAGAGAGCATTACATCTATATTTTTGGTCTCGTTAATTTGGTCTACCAAATATTGTGACATTCCTTTAGTCAATGAGTCACCTCGTACCAACATTATGACTTTACTTGCATATTTAGAAAAGTGTATGGCTGCCTGATCTGCAGAATTGGCTCCACCTACTATACACACATTTTCGCCCTTATAAGAAAGAGCCTGTACCATTGCTGCGCCATAATACACTCCAGCTCCCGTAAATTTCTCAATGCCTGGAATGTCAAGTTTTCTGTATGAAACTCCTGTAGCAATAATGAGGGCATGACAGCTTATCTCACTTCCATCTATTAATTTCACAAATCTGTAAGGTCCTTCAATTCTAATACCCGTTACTTGTTGGGGTGTAAGTATTTCCGCTCCAAATCGCGCAGCCTGAGCTACTGCACGTCTTGCTAGATTAGCTCCAGTTAAACCTGTGGGAAATCCTAAATAGTTTTCAATACTAGAACTCATTCCTGCCTGGCCACCAGGAGCTTCTTTTTCAATCAATAATGTATGAAGTCCCTCTGAAGCACCATATACTGCTGCTGCCAAGCCAGCCGGACCAGCCCCAACTATAATAAGATCATAAAAGGGCATTTGCGCATGACTCTTCAATCCAATTTTTTCAGCAAGTTGCGTAGTAGTGGGTTCCATTAGTTGAGAGCCATCAGAAAGGATCACCAGAGGTAAATGTGGTAAAGTAGCACTCTTGGAGCTATTACTAAAACTAGAAACAGTAGCAGCAGTATTACTAGCATAGGAAGCAAGTCGACGAGCTTCATTATCTGCCTCTATATCTAACCACTGAAAAGGAACACCATTTCTTGCTAAAAAGTCTCTGATTTCATGGGATTTTGCTGACCATCTAAGACCAATAACTCGTATACCTTCAAATTCTGGATGAAAAGAAGCCATCCAGTCATCTAACAAATCGTCTAATACAGGATAGAGGTTCTGTTCTGGTGGAGTCCAAGGCTTCATTAAATAAAAGTCAATCTTTGCTTTGTTTATGGATCTAATAGCGGCATCTGTGTCAGCATAGGCTGTTAATAATACTCTTTTTGCATCAGGGAATATTTCCATAGCCTCCTGAAGAAAGTCTACACCTGTTATTTGCGGCATTCTCTGATCTACTAGCAATAAAGCTGTAGGATCATTTCGCAATTTAAGCCTCTTTAGCAGTTCTAGTCCGATGCTACCTGATTCTGCTCGCAATACTCTAAAGCGATTACCATATTGCTTACGCAAGTCTCGCTCCACAGCATTTAGTACATCGGGGTCATCGTCAACTGCTAAAATTGTAGGTTTCATTTCTGTCTACACACAACAGTTGCGATTGCCATAGGTGATATGCTAATGAAAAAAAGACTAATCATTATGCAGTATATTAAGACGGAATAATTAAAAAGTTCTTCTTTCGCTATATTAGTATGAAGAATATGATGAGTAATAGCCGTTCTGATTTTTTTTATAATTTTTATGTTAATTCTTGTTAATCTAGCAAGTAGAGTGTAACTTACTGTTGTATAACTGGTAACAGAACTTGAAATCTTGTATCTCCTGGTTTTGAGAAAAATGTAATCTGTCCTTTATGCATCTCAACAACTATACGATAACTTATGCTTAGACCTAATCCAGTTCCTTTCCCCACGCCTTTAGTAGTAAGAAATGGCTCAAATATTCGAGATTGCACTTCCGGAGGAATACCTGGTCCATCATCTGCTATTTCTACTATGATATGATTGTTGCCATGATCTGTTCTTGTACGAATCCAGATATATCCATGACCTTCAAGTGCGTCAATGGAATTATCAATTAAATTAGTCCACACTTGATTGAGTTCGCTTCCATACACGGTGATACGAGGTAAATTAGGATCATACTCACGGATAATTTCTATGCCATGTTTTATTTTGTGATGAAGAATAGTTAAAGTACTTTCAATACCTTCATGCACATCGACATTTTGAATGCGTGCTTTATCCATATAAGAGTAGGTCTTGATAGCACCTACCAGCTCGGAAATGCGAGTGGTACTATGCTCTATCTCATATATCATTCCTTTTGTTTTAATTATAGCCTCTAGCCATGGAAGAACTTCTTGTAACAATTGGACTGGTAAGATACGTGCAATATTATCAAACCATTCTATACCATATCCCATCTCAATGAAAGTTGGTGCTAATTTCCAACTATCAGGTATACTATGAGTATCAAGCCAAGCTTCTATTTCTGATTCTCTGTCACTTCTTGCTAGTTGGTCAGTACTTGTTGAAGATACATTTCCAACCTGCTGTTGTGGAATATTTTTTGCAATTGTCGTCGTCATAAAATTAGTAGAGTGCTCCAGTGTGTTTTGTAGTATGGTGTTAATATACTCTAGTTGGTCATTTGTCAATTTGTTTGCTTGTGAATACTGAGCAAATTTCATACTTCTCGTAGTAAATGTTTGTAATAATTCCCTGAGTTGTGTTGAGCTGCTACTTGCTGCTGAAGCAGGGTTGTTAAGCTCATGAGCAAGACCTGCAGCTAATCTACCAAGCGCTATAAGTTTTCCTTGTTCTTGTGATATCGATTGAACAAGTTGGACTCGCTGTGCCATAGTTCGTAGGATTTCATTAGTTATAGGTGTACAAGAAGTTAAAACATTCCAAAACTTTTCTTTTTTTAAACGTAATAGACGGCTCGACTCTACTGTCCGAATTGTGACTTCATATGGGATATCCAGTAATATTGGGACCTCACCTAGAAATGTTCCGGCACCGTGGCTGGCGACGTTTACTTCATTTTTGTCGGATACTTTCTTAGTGACCTGGACCGTTCCAGAAAGTAGAACATAAAAATAATCAGCAGGTTTCCCTTCAGTAATAAATTCTTCTCCTGATTGTAGGAATAATTCATCGCTGCTATCGATACATCTTCTTATTTCCTCTTCATTTAATTTCGAAAAGAGTGGGATTCGACTAAGATCCTCTTTGTCTGGCACTTTTTTATTTACAAATAACCGGAATAAAAAAACTTGTCTTGATATCTTAATTTCTGAATTTATTTAAGCCTTCTTCATAATTCTTAGCTGTGCGGATTTGGATTCTAGTGCAGCATTGTTCATTTGCCTTAAAGCTGTATCTTCTCGATCCTGTGTCTGAGTTTCTTTCTCTTTCTCTCTCTACTATCTGCTTAATTACTCCTTTTGCTATTCACTAAAGAATGTCGTAAGCTGCTCAATAACAAATTCTGGCTGCTCTTCTGGAATCCAGTGTCCTGAAAGTGGAACTGTGACGCCCGTTACATTTGTAGCTAATGCCTGCGTTGAACTTAGCGCAAAGTTTCCGGGGAAATCACCACCTAAAGCTGGATAAATATCACCACCTAGTACTAATACAGGCATTGTTATCTTATCTTTGGCTGATTCTCTATTTTGCTCTGCATCTATCGGGAAAGCTCTAAAATGTTCTAATGCTGCACGCATTCCACCGGGAGCTGAAACATGACTTGCGAATACATCTAAATCTTCTTCTGTAATTGCAGATGGATTATAAGCTAGCCCTTTGATGAACCATGATATATATTCTCGCTCATTACCTTGTAATAGAGCTTCTGGCAGGTCAGGCACTTGATAAAAAGCAAACCACCAAGGTCCATTCTCACCAAACTCTGGAGGTAGAAA
The DNA here is from genome assembly GCA_035642715.1 of Nitrososphaeraceae archaeon. Taxonomy (GTDB): domain Archaea; phylum Thermoproteota; class Nitrososphaeria; order Nitrososphaerales; family Nitrososphaeraceae; genus JAJNBK01. The sequence goes on from DASQRW010000178.1 coordinate 6,115, forward strand.
ACCTGGGAATGGAAAATCCATGATCACTAATTTACTTACATTGTTAGGATGAGCTGCTGCATATGAATAAGCTGTCTGTGAGCCTACGTCATGTGCTACCAACAAAATTTGATTAAAACCTAATTGAGATGTCAATTGATAGATATCCTCTGCAGTAGTCTTACCATCATAACCTGTAACTGGCTTTGAAGAATCACCAAATCCTCGAAGATCAGGTGCGATTACAGTATAATTCTTAGCCAATGCAGGCATAATATGTCTCCATTCATACCATGATTGTGGAAATCCATGCAATAGTACTACAGCATCTCCTTGACCGCCTATTACGTAGTGCATCTCAATTCCATTGATTGATGCCGTATGATGTGAAAAAGTCATATTGTCGATGTCAAAGTATGTGCCTGACAGATTAGACTGTTGTTTTAGAACAGAATATGTTTCGTTAGATTGTGATTGTTTTTGCTGCTGTGCCATTGTAATCTGAGGCTGATTTGAACCAATTTCAATTACAAAGATGCTCGATGCAATGACAATGAAAACGGCAATTATTATAGCGTGTGATGAATGGACTATAGTGTTTTTCTCACTACTCATTCAAAATTGCTTCCAGACCTATTGTATTTAAATGTAGTAAGTTGGAGGGTTGTTGCCTAATTCAGTTTAATACGCTACAAACAGGATTTGATGATCTGTGTTTTAGCTTAGAAGGCGGTACGCTCTCTCTCTCTCTCTCTCTCTCTCTCGTGCATTCTAAGGACAACAGGAGAGCTGGTTACTGGTCATATTACCATTTGGCACATGCACCATGCGCTAGAACGACATATAGTTACCAAAGCTATAATCTCTCCGGTCAATGAAAAATCCTCCTCTAGGTCGCGATCTACTCTTTTTGTAAACACGTTTCTGTCATAAGTTCTGTTAGAAGATATTAAAAGACAGACTTTGATAGGTGTTAAAACGTTAATCAGGCATCTTTTTTTAGGATGTCGTTTGTAAATGTTTCTAATGCTTCAAGTTCTGCAGATGGCTTCAACTGAACTGGTTTAGGACTTAACATTAGCTATCGTATAGTTGGTAAAATGCACAAAGTAGACATTTCCTTCTCTTCAAAGCCAGATGATACGAAATTTCAAGTTCGATTACATATTACCATGACTAGCAGCAAGAATTCAGTGGCCAATAACTCAAGGCAATAATAGCTATAATAATAATAATGGCACCAGAAGTAGCAGTAATATAGAGATATTATTATTTATTATAATATAATACCCAGTGATATCAATGGTAATGCAAAAGGTTATTTTGAGTTTGATATATGATTATGATTATGCTTATGCCTATGCTTATTAGACACTTGTGCATCAAAATAACATAATGTCATATTCAGGATGTAAACATCTTAAATTAATTCAAAAAGATGTTAAGCCTAGTGCAGATGGTTGTGAGGATTGTCTCAAAATGGGTGATTCTTGGGTGCAATTGCGTCTTTGTCTTATTTGTGGGCATGTAGGATGTTGTGACTCATCAAAGAATAAACATGCAACCAAACATTTTCATTCAACAGAACATCCTGTCATTCAATCTTTTGAACCTAATGAGGATTGGAAATGGTGTTATGTTGATGATACATTCCTATAACATATATTGAAATGGTGTTATGTTGATGATACATTCCTATAACATATATTGAATAGTACAGCACAAGTACAATAACAACGAAGTAGAAAGATAACTCTACGCCTAGTATGAACATGCATAAGAATATTTCTTCCATAATCATGTCAGCATATTGAAATAAGGTAAATCAACAAAAAACCATGTTTAATATCTACTGTAGTAATGATACGGTTAGTGGAGAATTTAAATTGTCGTTGAAACTAATTAGCGGAGAAGAATTGAAAAGAAATTAGATCGTGGAGATAAATTCAAACTAGTAAATGCATTAGGTGAATGGGCATTTAATGCTAAACATATCCCTGGCTCTATCAATATTAGCAAAATAGAGGATGCAAAGAAAA
>DASQRW010000179.1:0-4447 GCA_035642715.1 Nitrososphaeraceae archaeon
CAGATTGGATTAAAAGAGTAAATGATGATAATGTTGATGAGGAGGAGCCAGAGATAGAACAGATATCTTAAAACTCATTGAATATATGCAAGATAGAGAGAAAGGAGCATAGTCTTTCATCTGCTTTGTATAGTTCAAATATTTCTGATTTGTATGCTGCTAATACTGTTACTTTTATTTGATCTCTCTCTCTCTATACCAGATTTGAATGCTATTATTGTAAAATCTTAAAGGTGCTCAAACTTTAGTGCTTTATGAAGTGTTACTATAAAGAGGAAAGTAGATGGTAACAAGGAATTATGTTAGTATCATAGAAGAAAGCAAAATGCATCACAAAAAACGTTCCCTTTATAAGTATCGATTATCTATATTAGAAGAATATCATACGCAAATAAGAGCAAAGAAGAAAGCGTATTATAGATCTATATTTTGACCAGCACAAGACTTATGCTGAAATTGCACAAATAGAAAACTATCACAATAAATGTATCAGCTATAACTTCTATCAGTTAATGATTATGAGCAAATGGCACTAACAAAGATAGGATCAGGGATAGGATAAAAGATGACCCTTTGACATAATAGCTTCCTTCACAGCTGGAAGTCGGTCTGGAGGAAGAGGATCGCCTACACCAAGTATGCTATCTCTGGTTACTAACATGGATAATTCTTCTTCAGAAAGTCTTTCTGTACCTTTAGGTCGCATAGGTAAGACCATGTAGTGTATATCCGCTGTAGTATCGTACACCCTAATTTCGACATCATCTGCCAATTTCAATCCATAGTCGGCTAAATATTTCCTGGGTTCGTTAATTATCCTTTGCTTGTACTCTTTACTTATGTACCATAGCGGTGGTTCTCCTAGATATTCCCTAGGATAACAAGAACAAAGAGTACATACTACTACATTACGAAGCTTCTCAGTGTTTTCCAATATCTCCAACCCATTCGGGTCAATTATCTCTTTATCTTTTGCATAAATGACAGAGGGTTCCCATCCAAGAATCGCTTCTTTTGGATCTACTTTAAGTAAGGCCTTGAAATCAGGATCAACCCATGCTTTGGCAACAACTTTGGCACCTGTGATTGAAGTTCTTCCTTTCATTTGTTCATAATGGCGTTCAAAGCCTCTGCTAAGGATCATACTATCTCCCAACGTCAAGTTAATCATTGCTAGGACCTCTATCTCAAGTGGATTTGCTGGTTTTTTGCCCTTCTTTTCGTAATGACCTTTTTGCCTTTCTACTTCGGCCTGAAGGTCAGCTTCCTTAATCAGTCCCTTATCTTTAAGAACCTCTCTTATACGAATAATTCTATGGTCAAAGTACGATACTCCAAACTGGAAACCCTTCTTTGCTTCAAGTTCATCTTTCTTGCGTCGGCTTTCCTCGAAAGCTATTATCTGATTACCACATAAGAATTCTTCAAAAGCAACAAGCTTCCACAGATAATCAGGAAGTGTAGGTGTTAAATATGCGCTCAGGGGATTTATAGGTTTATGAGGGTCATTATCTAAAATTTGTTGTAGTTCCTCATCTGTTGTAGTAGTCATTACTTATTTAGACCTCCTTGGTGATAAGCTGGATAGTGGTTCATACGCCATCAAATCCTCATAAACCTCCATAACGACCTTATCATTAGGCGTAGCATTAGGTGAAATTTGACTTAAATCAAAGATGCATGAATGATAAGGTGGGCGTTTCTCGTGATCTGGAGGACAATGGACATAACCACGCACTTTCCTAACTTTTCCTACTTTTCCTGTTATGTATTTGGGAAATCTTCTAGGATCAGGAATTATAGGATCTTTCTCTTTGACTCTAATAGACTCTCCATCATGAAATTCACGCATTTGAACCATATTAGTAGTATTATTAATGATAAGTGTATTTATGCTTTAAATGAAAAGATGTAAAATTTCTATTATTGATGCACTAGAGTTATAATATTTTTACTTAATCGTAAGGATATAAATGAGATAGACATATTTGTATATTCTGCAAGTGTACTTCCTTTGTAAACGTCAACATTAATCAAAGTTTAGATTTAGAAATACTTGATCGTAAGCATCGATCAGTTTGTAAGGTACGATTTATAATTATTTGCCAGCGAATAAATTTTCTTATTTCAATTTCTATCAAGATACATTTTCCGTGTTACTCAGGAAACGAACTTTGCTGATAAAACCTCTTAGGCGATATTCTTATAAGCTTTCGTACTTCTTGATCTTAGTATCCTATAATGTTAGAAGAACCGCAAGCTATTGCCAAAGGAATTGACAATGTACCTAAGATCGCAATAGGCATCTTGCTTGGAGTCTTACTATTTGGTACTTTTGTAGTAGGATACGATCAGGGCCATTTATTCAGTTTAGTTCAGGGCCAGAAAGCTTTTGATACAAAGTGGTTACATGAATTTTATCATGACATGAGACACGCATCTGGATTCCCTTGCCATTAGACTAGTCAATTATTATTATTATCATCCTTTCATAAATCCAATAGTAAATCCTGCTGACATACTACCTGTAAGAGGAATACCAAAGCTAGTCATTGCTAATGAAGACGCTACTACTGCATGGCTGCTCAATTGGGTGAACCCTTGTTACTTTGACCCCTGTTATGTTGTCACTCTCTTCAAAGAGTTTTTCTCCCAAAACCATACCAGAGAGCATTTGACAAGCTTATATTAAGAGATTTGCAGTCATATTGGCTCTGTTAACTTAACGAGCAATTAATCATGAATGTTACTAACCTTAACTTATCTGCTCTCATATGTAGGTACAGAATGAACATCTTAAGCCAATTACTAACATGCTTTCTGTCACATTCTTCTTTCTTACAGAACTCTAAAACATTTTACCGAGTTGATTAATATTAATATTTAAAATTTAAGTAATTCTCCTTGTTATGTACCGCTATCGGTATACTCCCGACGAGATAATTGCATAATTGTTACTATTCTATCAAGACTTGTACAATAGAATAAACTTTAAAATATTTCTGACATCATAGAAAATGAGGGATATTTTGATGACATTACCAATTGTTAAAACCGCTATAGAATCAGATGAAGCCGGTGTTATTGATGCATTAAAGCTAGCGTTTGTAGCTGATCCTGCCACACGCTGGGTATGGCCAGATCCGCAGAAATATCTTTCACATTTCTCTAGCTTTGCCAAGGCTTTTGGAGGAAAAGCATTTGCATATAAGAGCGCCCACTACATTGGAAACTATTCTGGTGCAGCTCTTTGGCTTCCGCCAAACATTCACCCTGATGTAGACCTGTTGATTGCATTGCTGCGAAGTAGTGGGTCTGATGAGGCCAAGAAGGACGGCCCAGAAGTATTTGAGAAAATGAATAGCTATCACCCAAATGAACCTCATTGGTACTTGCCACTTCTTGGAGTTGATCCACTTCACCATGGCAAAGGACTTGGCTCTGCATTAATGCAGCATGCAATAGTTACGAGTGATCTAGATAACAAATTTGCCTATCTCGAATCATCAAACCCAAAGAACATTCCATTCTACGAACGGCATGGATTCGAATTGCTCGGCACAATCCAGGTAAACACGTCACCATCCATCTTTCCAATGCTCCGTAAACCGAGTAAGTTATGATGCGATTAATTCTTAACCAGAAATTCCAGAATGGGAATGGGCTCATAATGCTGCTTACAATTCAATGTTACAAGCATCAAGAGCATTAGTATTTGCAAAAGGATAAAGTCAAGAATACCATGTCGCAATTATTGCTTTTATGAATACGGGGTATCAAAATAAATTTGGAGAAACAATGATTCAATCGAAACGACAAAGTAGTATTACAGAATTTATGAAATAGAATTGCATCAGATCTCAATAAGGTAATTTTTGGTTCTTGTAAATTTGATACTTTAGAAAATCCAAGAATGACTACGTCTAAGAAAGATTCGATAATACTTTTTGTGTATAGGAGAGGTCTTGTTGTGAAAAAAGACCTAACTAATTTCAGGTATTTCCTCTAAATATTTCTGATGCAGCAGGAACACCAAAATGAACTATATTACCGAACTCACAGAGACGAATACACACATCATATTAATAATATTCAATCGTTATTCTCAGTCACAATTTATAAATAACATGGCTCGTGTAGATGATATTTTTCTATTCATTTCTTGACGTGAAAGATGCGATATTGAGACCCAAATGAAAATTCATTCACATCCCTCTGGGCCCATTTTTGAATGAATTTCTATCTTATTCCAATATCTCAACAACAAATCTAAAAATAAGTACTAATCCATTAGGAAATCCGACAGAAACTTTTTAAATAGATCTATAGCTCTGTCGTTTGATTTTAGAGAAAGTTATACGATAAACTATTCAATTCATGTATGTATATATGATAACAATAAATGATATTTTCTAAAAGAATTGAGGAGCACTTTATAGTGATAACA
>DASQRW010000180.1:0-3289 GCA_035642715.1 Nitrososphaeraceae archaeon
TAATAGATGAAGTAAACGAAGTAGAAATAGAAACAGCTGAATTTCCCTACAAATTGAAATTAGGAAAAATAAAACTTCAACGTCCAAGAATTATGGAGTTGGATGGATCTATTACACATGTCGCCCCTGTTGAGGCTAGACTAAGAAATCTTACTTATGCCTCTCCTATTATGCTTGAATGTAGCATTGTTGAAGATGGGAGAATAATTGAATCAAGATTCATTCATATAGGTGATATGCCTGTAATGGTAAAATCTAATGTATGTATTCTTCATAATCTACCGGAATCTAAGTTGATCGAATTAGGTGAAGACCCAAGAGATCCTGGTGGCTATTTTGTTATAAATGGATCTGAAAGAGTGATAGTAGGATTAGAAGACTTGTCCTATAATAAAATTATTGTTGATGCAGAAGAAACTGCTGGAACACTTACCTATAAAGCAAAAGTTTATTCTTCTATCGTAGGTTATCGAGCAAAATTAGAACTTATTATGAAACCTGATGGTTCTATAGTAGCAAAGATACCAGGTTCTCCTGTTGATATTCCTCTAATAACATTGATTCGTGCTTTGGGACTAGAATCTGATAAAGATATAGCCAATGCTATTTCTTTTAATGAAAAGGTACAAGACGAATTAGAACCTTCATTTGAAAAAGTAGGAGAAATTATTACAAGTAGAGATGCCATTGTTTATATCAGTAAAAGAATTGCTCCAGGTATGCTCGAAGAATTTCAAATAAAGCGTGCTGAAACATTGTTAGATTGGGGATTGTTACCTCATTTAGGAAAAAATCCTGAAAATCGTGGTGAAAAGGCTTTATTTCTTGGAGAGGCTGCAAACAAGTTGGTAGAACTTAAGCTAGGATGGGTAGATAATGATGATAAAGATCATTATGGAAATAAAGTTATAAAATTTGCAGGTCAAATGCTTGCTGATCTTTTTAGGACTGCATTTAGAAATTTAATAAGGGATATGAAGTATCAACTTGAACGGTCCGGTCAAAAAAGAGGAATCAATGCAGTCGCAGCTGCGGTCAGACCTGGTATCATATCTGATAAATTGAATAATGCAATCGCTACAGGTAATTGGGGAAGGGGAAGAGTAGGAGTTACACAATTATTAGACAGAACTAATTACATGTCTACAATTAGTCATTTACGTAGAATACAATCTCCACTTAGTAGAAGTCAGCCTAATTTTGAAGCAAGAGATCTTCATACTACTCATTTTGGTAGAATCTGTCCTGCTGAAACACCAGAAGGCTCAAATTGTGGATTAGTAAAAAATCTTGCTCTATCTGCAATAATCTCTGTAAGTGTTTCATCTTCAGAAATTATAGAAAAGCTATATGAATTGAGAGTCCAACATATTGATGATGCAGATGAAAGTTTAAGACAAAATGGCTGTAGAATATTTGTAGATGGAAAAGCAATAGGTTATATTGAAGACGGTTCTCAATTAGCAAATACACTCAGAGTTCTGAGACGAAATGGGAAAATCCATCCTCATATTGGAATTTATTTTTATTCTTCTTTAAATGCAAATGCTGCAAAAAGATTATACATTTCTTGTAATTCTGGACGTGTATTAAGACCTCTTGCAATTGTTAAAGAAGGAAAATCCTTAATGACATCAGAAGTCATTGAGAAGATCAATAAAAAATTCCTCTCATGGATTGACTTGATTTACATGGGAATAATAGAACTCGTTGACGCCAATGAAGAAGAAAATTGTTTTATCTCTATTGATCTTACTTCAATAGACTCCAGTACAACTCATGTTGAAATATATCCACCCTCAATTCTTGGAATTGGTGCTTCTGTAATACCATATCCTGAACATAATCAATCTCCTAGAAATACGTATGAAAGTGCAATGGCTAAACAAAGCCTTGGATTCTCTACACCTTTAATGAATGCAAGTACCTATGTAAGACAACACTTTATGTTGTATCCTCAAATCCCAGTAGTGAGTACTAAAGCAATAAGTCTGCTAGGACTTGATGAACGACCTACAGGTCAAAATTGTATTGTAGCAGTACTTCCTTTTGAGGGATATAACATTGAAGATGCGGTTGTCTTCAATAAGTCTTCAGTAGAACGAGGTTTAGCAAGAACATTTTTTTACAGAGTATATGAAGCAGAAGCAAAACAATATCCAGGGGGAATGAAAGATACTTTTGAATTACCTTCAGCAGATGAAAATATTCGTGGATTTAGAGGAGAAAAAGCATATCGATTATTGGAACAAGATGGTGCAGTGATGCATGAAGCAATCGTTTCTGGTGGTGATATTCTTATTGGGAGAACATCTCCTCCAAGATTCATTGAAGAATATAAAGAATTTGAGGTAAAAGGCCCTTATAGGCGTGATACTTCTATAGGTGTAAGACCATCTGAGAATGGAGTTGTAGATACCGTAATAATGACTCAATCTGTAGAAGGCGGAAAGATGTATAAAATCCGCGTAAGAGATATGAGAATTCCAGAAATAGGTGATAAATTTGCTTCAAGACATGGACAAAAAGGAGTTCTTGGAATGCTTGTAAATCAAGAAGATTTACCATATACTGAAGAGGGTATAGTTCCAGATATAATGATAAATCCTCATGCTTTTCCCTCCAGAATGACAGTTGGTCAGTTCATGGAATCTTTAGGAGGAAAAGCAGCTGCATTAAGAGGAAAAGTAGTTGATGGTTCAGCCTTTTTAGGCGAGAAATTAAATGATATAAAAGATGTCATGGAACAGTATGGATTCAAATACAGTGGTAAAGAGGAAATGTATGATGGAAGAACGGGGATAAAATTTCCAGTTGAAGTTTATATTGGTGTGGTATATTATCAGAAACTCCATCATATGGTAGCTGACAAAATCCATAGTAGAGCTCGTGGACAAGTTCAGATGTTAACCAAACAACCAACTGAAGGTAGAGCACGAGGAGGTGGTCTAAGATTTGGAGAAATGGAAAGAGATTGTCTTATTGCATATGGTGCGTCTATGATGTTAAAAGACAGATTATTAGAGGAGTCGGACAAAGCTGAGGTAAATGTATGTGAGCGTTGTGGATTATTATCATATTATGATATTAAACAAAGAAGATATATATGCAGAGTCTGCGGCGATAAAGCAAAAATTTCAACTGTCATCATAGCATATGCCTTCAAGTTATTACTCCAAGAAATGATGAGTCTTAACATAGCTCCTAGGCTTATTCCAAAGGAGAAATTATAGATAGGGGTGAAAATACATGGAAGAATCAATTAAAAATTTAGGTGCAATAAAATTTA
>DASQRW010000181.1:0-18443 GCA_035642715.1 Nitrososphaeraceae archaeon
CCCTACAACCTTTAGGCTGTAGGTTAACCTATTACCTAAGACGACAACTCATCGTTCCCATGGGAGTTGCAAGCCTTTACTTGTAACCTAGACCTATACGATGTATCGTTCCTCTCTTTCGGCTAATCGAACAATTAGTATACATAGGGAAAATATATAGCCTTGTTTGTCAAATCAATTATTAAGAAGAGTATAATAATCTTAACTTCATTGACATTCTATTATGACAATTACTTTCGAGTTAATTGTACAACAGATAGATAAATACAAATTAAGCTATAAACTACAATGTGGTTGAAAAGAGACATCTTTTCTTATACAACTTTACCTATTTAATCCGCTCTGAAATTAGCAAATACCTTGAGGAATTTTAGAAGTAGTTGTACATGACTGATTCTTAGTTACAACAAGGAGAAATATATGATATACCCACGTCAAATCGATGCTAACCATCTTAAAATATCGTTACTATACAATAGTAAAGAACAGAATTTAATATCTAGTCTGAACAATTACTCTTGGTTGCATAGAGTTAATGTAATTAGATAATCCATAATCTTGTTTAATATATCGAGTCATATTATTAAAATTAAATAGAAGAAGCTTAATAGATATGAATAATTCAAACTCTTTTATATATACTAAATAAGAACAATGTTCAGGCGCATAATATATAACATAATAATGAAATACTTCTTATGAAAACTAAAAGTCGTATGAAACCAACTGCATATTCTTCTACTTCTAATACTAATTATGATATTAATAAAACCCATAATACCAATATTAATAATGCCATAAGCGATGATGTCAATAATAACAATAATTCTGATTATGAACACAGCTCAAATATTGAAAAGAAAATAAAATCGGGTGCCTTTAAAATTGCAGTTTATGGTTTAGGACACATTGGCTCTCCACTAGCTTCTGTATGGCTTCGACAAGGAGCACATGTTATAGGAGTCGACAAATCTTCAAAGGTATTAGAAAATGCAAAAATAGGTAAGACTCATCTACTAGAACCGGGGGTCAATGAGGCCTTTACAAAGGGTATAGAGGATAATCATTTTGAGGTATATGAAGACTTGGTGAAAGCATCCTTAGATTCGTATTTTAAAATGATTTGCGTACCAGTGTCAGCGAAAAATGGATCGGCTGATTTGGCAGCAATAATAGATGTAGCAACATCAATTGGAAAGGGATTGAAAAAGTTTGATGTTGTAGCTCTGAATCCTAGCGTTCCTCCTGGAACAACTGAAGAGGTGGTATTACCAATTCTAGAGAAAGAAAGCGGTTTTAAAGCCGAAACAGACTTTTACATGATATACAATCCTGAGAGAATATATGAAGGGAGGGCAATAGAAGATATTGAACAGAGATATCCAGCAATAGTCTCAGGAGCTGGTATTAGGAGTGTCAATATAGGGACTAAGATATACTCTATAATATTTAAGAAAGGAGTAATAGCAATGAGTAGCATAAGAACTGCTGAAACCGAAAAGCTACTTGAAGGAGTATATCGGGATGTAAATATCGCTCTTGCAAATGAACTCGCAAAATTCTGCGAAAAAGTAGGTGTTGATTTTTGGGAAGCAAGGGACGCAGCAAATTCCCAACCGTTCTGCCATATCCATAAACCTGGCGCAGGTGTTGGCGGTGCATGCATACCTGTTTATCCTCAATTTATACTCCATACTGCAGATCGGATGAATATCGATTGTAATATTACTAGAATTAGTAGAAACATCAACGATTCTATGCCCGCCTATTCTGTAGAACGGGCCATAGAATTACTAAAAGAACAAGAAGAGAAAAATAACAGAAAAAAGCAAGGAATAGAACATTTGAAAAAAGATTTTGTAAATAAGGGGAAACTTATTATCACTTTGCTTGGTCTTGCCTTTAGAGGCGGAGTTTCAGATACACGTTTATCACCTACTTACAAAGTCATTGAGGAATTTCAGAGGCTGAAAGTAAAAGAGATTCGCATCCATGATCCCTTGATAATTAACGATCCTTCTTTATCAGGAAAACAGAATATTATTCTGACATCGAATCTAAATGAGGCTATACAAGGTACAGACTTGATAATGCTTATTGCAGATCATCCAGAGTATCGAACTTTGACACCTGAAGACCTTGGCGGCGCCCCAATTTATGATGGTCGAGGAATGCTCGATAGGTCAAAATTCGACCACTCAGCATTTGCATCGATTGGAGTAGGTTAATCAAAACAGTGTATATCAGGAATATGAATAACTCATCTAGTTTACATATCCATCATCTTTTTAAGATATTTTGTAAAACTGTAAAAGTTGCCTAAAGTTTGTAATATGTAAAAGTCAAAGATATATATGCCCCTAGATATTAATGTTTTAGAGTATTCTTTTCTTATGTGTATTTTTAGGACTTACGGAAAGATTCAATATCTTTGAGTCTGATTGCTAATCCTTCAGTAGCCTTCATACACCCTCGAATAAAAACAAGAAGAAATGATTTCAGCCTCGTATTATTACATACAATAAAATCCTTCTAATATATGAACAACCTAGGTTCTTAATCACCTCTATGAACTTTGGGAACCTTATGATGTTTTTGATTAATCGATAAACATCGAAGTTATTAGACAATATAGCATTGATGATGGTTTCCAATGGCTAGTTATTTCTATCATAATTTTTTCGAAAATCCTAAAGATGGACTAGAGCCTTTTTCATAGTTCTTTTTTGTTTTTAGGCTATTTCAGGTGATAGTATCTAAAAAATCCTGACTTTAGGCTGTGCATTTACTTCTTGGCTCATAACTAATAGTGTTTGACGATTAGAGAGAGAAACATTATACAATTGTTACTGTTAATTGGTAAAAATTAAAATATTAACTTTTATATCACATTGTAGCATAAAACATCGTTATTAGACAAATTTGCTTTTTAAAGAAAAATAAGATGATATAAAATATTTTTAAATGAATATCTTATGGTCTATTTAATGGATAATCAATCACTATATTTAGAAAAGCTATAGCTACCAATTATGCGGCACAAATATTTACAGTTATTTAGGTAAAATGAATAAATCAGAGGCTTATTCAAGTAACAGATTAATACATAGAATTGTTTACATTATTATAGATACCTATGGTAATACTGCTATTCTAATTATGTCTATATCTCTACAGTTCAACTCTTATTACTGCCCCATTAGGGACAGATTCTTTATATATAATTGCTTGAAATCGATAAAGCTTTGATTCGGGCATTAACCATACATCGGCGGGAGCCCCTGCTTTGAAGCAAATATTTTCAAGATATTCATAAATATTCCACTTCAATTCTATGGGAACTTGTGGAAGGAGTAATCCTGTACCATATTTCCATTTTAAGATCAAACCATCTCTTCCGAGCCTGATATGATTTGGAAATTCATTTGGACTTTGAACTCTAATTTCTTCAGGTGGAGTAAGAATACTAACTTCAAAAATTATGTTTTCTAGTTCTCCTTTCTCTACTGGGTTGAACCTAGGATCCTGCGTAGCTGCCGCAATAGCCGCTTCAATAATCGATTGATACAATTTTTTTTCAGAAACAGGAAAACCTATGCATCCTCTTAGCTGTTCTTCTTTGCTTCTTACAGAGATTAATGTAACAAAGATTCCTGTCTTCTGGGAAAACCTTTCGAGGCTATCAATGTTAATATCAACATGCTCTTCAAGGTATTTCTGTACAGCTTTTCGTGCTAATTTGACTAATTGCTCTCCTTCAATATTAGAGATCATTAGAAGATTATCCAATAGGCAACTCGCTTTAAGATTATATCAAATATATATATATATATATATAAGATAATTTGACTCTTGCAACAAGACTGAGAATTTTGAAGAGATGTATTAGAAGCTAAATATTTTATTAATTATTGTTGTTCTCCCTATATACAATAATGAAACAACAAATGTTGCAGTTGTTACAGGAAGTTCAAATGGTATACGACTTGAAACTTCTGTATTGTTAGCAAAGAATGAATTTTATACGTATATCAGGATGCGTAGCCTTGATAGAGCTAAAGGTAAAGCAATTGTTGGAATAGCACACAACCAAGGACTACCTTTTCAAGTTGTGCAACTGATGTCGATGGAAAAAATTCATTAACAGATGCTATCGAGAAAATCATAAAAGAGAAAAGAAGAATTGATGTCGTGGTTGATAATGCAGAATATGAGACTTTAGGCAACAATTGAAGGGTATGGTAATTTAAATCGCAATTATCTTAATACTAGCAACTGCAGTTATTGTTATCTCGCTTTCTCATTTTACTCTTTATATAAGGAAGGATTATTTATCTAATAAAGACAGATATATTTATGATATTCTGATTATATCATCTCTTTTATCCTGATATTTCTAAATGACACTTTTGATTTAACATCATGATTTTGCAATCCTACATATCCCTTCAGTGACCTATTACCAATAAACTCTACTACTTTTCTATGATTTATCATAACTGTATAATTTTGCTTGATTACTTTAATCTCTAAATCGTTCCATTGACCTACTGGTTTTGAAACTATTTTACTTGGAGCAGCAAAATTATAAATTGCTCCTGTCTTATGAATTCCTTCCCCATCTGGTTTACCTAAATCATCTATCTGTATTTCATAACCAGTATTAACTGCAACCCACGGATCATTGCTTGGGTCAGGAAATCGTACAAAGACACCTGAATTATCATCTTTGTGTAATACTCTCCATTCTAACTTTAGTATAAAATCATTGTATTTCTTTTTAGTATGCCACAAAAGACCCATTCCTCCTTGGGAAAGAAGAGCTTTTTCGCTTTCCATTATTATGAAGTTACCTTCACCTATCATCTTCCAGCCATCTAAGGACTTGCCATCAAAGAGAATTGTAAAATTATTATCTTGTTTTTCAAATTGATTTCTCACTCTCTTCAACTCCTATCTTAGGCTGACAGTTAGCTGTTGATGCATATGCTCTAGTAGATCATCTTTTTTCTTTATCTTCTAGAACACTATTTGATAGGCAAAACATTAAGTCATCTTAGTCTTCCCACATTTAATAATTCTTCTTTTATACGATGTTTTCGTTTAATATTAACGTAAGAAGAGCTGCTCTCAATTCCTTACCATATGCGGCCTGCTTGAAGTAGATTGCATTATTTGTATTATCAATAGAGTGCGAGATCTCTTCCATCCTGGGCATTGGATGCATTATAGAGACATCTGATTTTGACTTTGCGAGAATTTCACTATTGATAGTATATGTACCCTTTACTTTTTCATATTCTTGTAAATCCGGAAAACGCTCTCTTTGTATCCTCGTAACATAAATTACATCAAGTTTAGACAAAAGATCATCGTCAAGTTGACTATATTCATAAATATTTAATTCATTTGCAATATCATAGATAGATTCCTTTCTAATTGATAATGTAGGAGGTGACACCAAATGAACATCTACTTTGTAATTTGCCAAACCGTATAATAATGAATAGACTGTTCTGCCATATTTTAAATCGCCAACAATGCTTATTGCAAGACCATCAATTTTCTTTTTTTCTTTATTTATTGTATACAGATCAAGCATTGCTTGTGTCGGATGTTCTTCACTTCCACTACCTGCATTAATTATTGGATTCTTTGATAATTCTGCAGCGAATCTACTAGAACCATCAAGAGGGTGTCGTAATACAATAACATCAGAATAAAGATCCATTGTTCGAATAGTATCAGCAAGACTCTCGCCTTTTTCAATAGAAGAGGATTTAGGATCAAATATACCAATAGAGCTTCCACCTAGAGATGCCATAGCTGCCTCGAAACTCATTCGAGTTCTGGTGCTAGGTTCATAAAAGATATATCCAAGAGTTCTTCCCTTTCCAAGTTCACTCTTTTCATTTGGTTTCAGACCATTAATTTTATCTGTAGTTGAGAAAATGTATTCAAGATCTTGCTTGCTGAAATCTTTAATTGAAACAATGTCTCTATTGTAAAAGTGATTAGTGGGCATATTATCCCATCATCTCCCTTTCTATCTAAACAAAAGATCCTATAATAAAGATTGACGCCATAATCTTTATTAATTGCCTGATTGGATTATTGCGACTTGATTCTTGGAGTATTATACCGTATCTCTACATGATCTCGTTATTTGTAATAAAAAATAACTATAAATCTGAGCTTATTATCGAAATACTGTATTGTGTGCACAGCTATAATCTTCTTTTAGAAATCTCAAAATCCATAGGTTCATATGCACATTTTAATAAAAATTTAATATTTGGGAATTTTCAAATATGATGTATATAAAAGCCCGAATATCGGATTATTTGTAAGAGCTAATGACAGAATAATAATAGTGCCTTTTGGTTTTGCAGAAACAAAGACCACCAAACTAATGGAATATTTACAGGTAGAAGATGAAGTCTGTGCCTCTGTTGGAGGCACAAGACTTATCGGTCCCATGACTGTAATGAATAACAACGGAATTTTAGTTCCATCCATTGCCTCTGATGAGGAGATCGAGATTCTAAGAAAGGCAAGTGGTCTTAATGTTGAGCGTTTAAAGAGTAAATTTACAGCAATAGGAAATTTGATTTCAACTAATGATAACGGTGCACTGCTATCTCCTCTCTTTAAAGGTGAAATAGACCAACAGGTTCAAGACATATTGGGAGTACCAGTTTATTCAATGACTGTTGGCGGATTTATTCAGACTGGATCAATGGTTGTATCTACTAACACAGGAGCCGCGGTACATCCAAAGTGCACAGAAGAAGAAATTAAAGTAATTTCCGAAGCATTACAAGTAGAAGTTGAACCTTTGACAGTTAATGGAGGAATCCCATTTTTATCGTCAGGAATTATTGCAAATTCAAAATCTGTAATTGTTGGAAGTTTGACTAGCGGTCCTGAATTGATTATGCTTAGTAGAGCATTCAAAGCTTAGATTATCTTATAATCGAATTGAATCTTCCACAGAGGAAACGAACTGCTACAGTGTAAGTGTAATACCAATGCTAATTCATCTTACATAGAAGTTATTGAAGTGAGCGTTTCTAAAATGAAAAAGCTTTATCACATATTTCTACAGCAACAGAACATCATGCTTCTTAGATATTAATATATAAATCAGTTCACAACTATGTTTCAAGGGAACAAATCTTATTATTATTAATTATTATCAAGCATTGAAAACAAATATTTACCAACAATGCTTCTAGACCAAAGAATAGCATTCATTGACTTATGACAACTATCTAACAGGCTCTCATATTATCTCTTATTAATGCAATGCTTCCATTAAAAATTAGTTTGATGAATATACATAAATTAAAAGATTGTTTATGCATGCAACCAATAAGAATACAAAATAGTCATATCAGACATTAAACCATACCTATGCCTTGCAATTGTCTGTTTTGTCCTAAATTTATTTATTAGAAAGGCTAACTTTATGCATTTTCAAGCCTATCACAATTATCATTGCGAGTCTCCTAATCTTTTTCCGATAATCTTCTAACGACAACCTTATATCAACACATTGATGGGAATAGTAACAAGATATATTGTGATTGATAATGATAGTTCTCTGGCGTGAAGGATGGCTAAAGCCACTTTCTGATTTTGAGATAGGATCGGAGATATGTAAATCTTGTAAGCAGACGTTTAAAGATATTGATTTTGTTACATCTTGTGAATTTTGCCAGATAGGGATAATGCACAACAACTGTGCAGATAATCATATTTTGGAGAATCATAAAAAGGAAATTGAGAAAAAAATAGAGTCACAACGAGATAGGCGGCTGCATGATTATCAGTAATTATTATAATTCTGGATACATCTATACTATTAGAATCCTGCAAGAATTCAATGATATTTATTAAAATATGAATACGACTAGCATAGATCCTATCTCACTGTGACGGATGGTTAAATAGCAAAATCAAATTATTTTTATATTTTTGTCGCGTAGATCTGATTCTTCATGTCTTTAAATGGAAGAAATATTCCACAACCTATTCAAAAGCAGCTTAGACTAGAAGCTAATTTTGGATGTGCTTTATGTGGCTGTCCAATAATAGAATATGCTCATATTATTCCGTATCGTAATATTCAGGCATATCTTCCTGAAAATATTGTAGCTCTATGTCCTAATCATTATACAAATTTTGATAGAGGAGAATTTTCAAACTCATATTTGCGGGATGCAAAGAATAATCCCCATAACAAGACATACATAAAAGATGCCTTTTTTATAGATTCACAGGATATAGCTGTGAATGTAGGTAAGTCTAAATTTATCAATACTTCCAGAATTTTGGCAGTAAATGATTTTGATATTATCTCTATCAAGAGAGAAAATGAAAGGTATATACTGTTGGACATTAACTTTTTTGATAAATTAAACAATTTGATTGCAGTAGTATATGAAAATAGTTGGACCGCTGAAAAAACAGCAAGTGCAGTTTGGGAGATAGTCTACAAACCGCATAAGTTGGTGATCCGAAATACTTCAAGAAATCTATTCTTTGAATCTAAAATAGAAAATGAAGAACTCTTCATCACTGCTAATATGTATTACAATGCTATTCCTTTAAGAATTACTAATGATGGTATATGGATAAGCGAAAATGAGATGGGTGTCGAGCTTAAAGGACATGTTTTGAAAAATTACGATATAGGAATAAATGCTCAGGCATACTATTGAATAAACTTAATAAATGGTCAAAAACGAGTTAATGTTCACTGGTTTATTTAGTATTAAAAAAAGATGAAGGGTTTTAAAATAACACAGAAATATCTACAGACTAAAGTTACAGTAAATAACTTTGATTTAACGGTATATTTAGCCATGAATAATGAACAGATCATTAAAGGTTTGGTTATCAAAAATCAATTAGAAGAAAATGAGGGTATGTTGTTTGTTTATCAACTACCAGCAAAATATACATTTTCTATGGGAGAGGCATGAAATTTCCAATTGATATTATTTGGTTAGACAACGCTCGTAAGGTGATTCGTATAGAACATAGCCTAGACCCTTGTCCATCGGATATTGATTGTCCTAAATTTATCCCTAGTGCAGCCGCACTTTATGTATTGGAGACCATAGCAGGGGTTTTCAAACAGATATGACGTCAAGATAGGCACACAAATAGATTTTCACTTGCAACAATAAATAACTAGTTTGAGAAAAGTGACGAAATGTGAAATGTCATGGAAGAAAAGAACAGTAGAAGAGATAACTCAAAATAAACATAAAGTAAATAATTCCTACCTATAATGAAAAATTTGAATAAATAATCTTCTTATGATAAAAGAAAATTTAGTCTCAGATTGTCAAAAAGATCTTAACATAGAGTACGGCAATACTTCATGGAGGGCGTTAGAATTTCTTGATTGTTGGCGTTGTTCTTCTTCTATTCTCTTCCTTTTTTAATCATATAATTTCCTGGCTTTGTCTTCTAGCATTAAATAAATGTTTTAATATTTATTGCAATATAATTTCAATATGGATCAAGGCGAACCCGGAATAGATTATAATGACACTAATTTGAATCCTCTAATATGTGATTTGTGTAAAAAAACTTTTGATAGTCTGGATAAATTAGGAGAACACCAAAAACAAGAGCATGATATGTAAGAATAATAACAACTTCCTTTCTCCCATAGATAAGAAGGTTAATGATTGTTAATGTCTGTATGCAAAAACTAATGCTCATATAAGATACAAAGTGCAGAATTAAGTTTTAATGTGTTTAACATCAATGATTTCTAAGAAATTAGACAAAATTACTGAGATTAGCTATCATGGCAAACAAGTTGAACTAGATTATAAATTATTATTCATTGATTGGTGAATTTCCAAAAATCAAATTTATTCTTCACAAATTACAATGAATCAGATAAATCCATAAAATAAAATGAAATACAAATAGTCTAAGAAAGTCATTACTTTCATACACGGCTTCTATGACAGTCTTTTTTTATGACGTAGTATAGAAACTGTTATCATCTTTTGATAGGTCTCTTGACAGGCTAATATAATGTATATCATAACAAGCATTCCCATCAAAGCAGATGCATTATGTACCATCACTACCACCGTTATGAAACAGATGAGGAAAAGAAATATCTGTATTAGAGAATGGTTCAATTTCTAACGAGAAAGATAAGGCAAAAATTTGAATTATTTATTACAGTATTATATGTTACATTATATCTAATCAGAAAAGCGATGCAAGATGACTACATAGTAAATTGCTGAGCAGAGAGGATTTGGCAAAGTAGAATTATTCTTAGCTCAGAAGAATAAAAATCGTATATGCAGTTGTAGTTCCAATTTACGGCTATCATGGAGAGGCTTCACGACAAAAAGACTTCAAATTAACTGAAAAGTCATTTAAGTAATGAATGCGATGATAATATCACTATGTGTTTTGACTATGAAATCCCAGAAAAGCAGAAACTGAAGAACAAAAACTTAAAGAAAGAATACATTGAAGTAGAACCTGAACTGGAAAAAGTAGAAGAACAACCTATGGTGACATCTGCAAATTAGTAGTAATAGAATAACATCAACATAGCTATTTTATAGCAGAAAATTCTTTTGTTTTTTTAATTAAATAATGGAGATATGACATTGCCAGAAGCGTCGATATATTTACAATTTATATCTAAACTCCCTATTACCCGCTATTACCTAATTTTGTAACCTCGATTGTAATTTTGTTGCCGACCTTTATTCCATATCTTCATACTCTTTCATGCCCATTCTAAATGTAGGTGAATCGATCATATTGTTATGACCACCACCTATCATCCTAGAAATATTTGCCATTGCTTTAAGCAAATTTTTCATAAAATCGTGCGAAGTAATGCCATTACGTTGGGACCAAACGATTTTGCTGTTGTCTTTCTCCTAGCTTATAATCATTAGGATTACTAAATGTTATGTATATGTAATTACTGCCTTCCTGAGATGCTTTCCTTAAAACAATAAACTCTTTTTTCAATTATCATGAATAATATTTATAATTATGGACTTAATTTTTAGTATTTCAGACGCTATGAAAAATGAAAATTTGTTATATTATATATAATATTGTAATATATATCAAAAAACTGTAAGTATGAGACAACAAAAATAGTATAGAGGAGGATATTAGTGGAAAAGTTGTATGTTACAATCCATACATAGTAAATCTTGCCATTGACATGCTTGTTGTAAATTAAATATATAGGTAATTCTGATTCTGTTCCATAATTTTTATTTTTACATCTAGTTTTTATATTTTTTTTTCATTATTACTTCATAAATATTGAAAAACTTTCTTTATTTGCTTTTTTACATCTTTTGGCATATTTGGATCTTTAATTATCTTATTAAGATCTTTGCGATGAATACACAATCCTTTTTCTTGAATTTTATAAAACCATTTAATATCTATTGGACTTATTATCACAGTTGCTTTACCGCATCCACTCATACCACAGATGTTCAGGTTATCTTTGCTAAAAGATATGTGACCTTCAGAACACTCACAAATCATGTAATAGGTTACTATGACTATTGTGATATTTCTATTTTTAATAATTCTAAACTTGTTACTTTAACTACGATTTGCATAGTTATCAAGGAAGTTAGTTCTAACCTAAAGGAATTTGATCCTGTAGATTAAATGAACCTATTCCTTTCTATTTCTAAAGGAATCTTAAAGTATTGCAGATAAATAATGTATAGTAACTACAACCTTAATAAAGTCTGAAATATAAGTATTATCATCTGTGTGTAAAACGGTATGACGTAGGATAAGACTTATGAAATATCCTGAGTAGCCCACAGAAAACCTCGTAGGGTAGGTGAGAGGAACTTTATCCCTGAATAAGTGTATAGGGATCTCGCTAAACCTACAGGATAAATTAACATCATTATACAAGATCATCATTATACAAGATAGTTATTTTATAAAGGGTTATTAATTGAGTATTTAGAAAAAAAGATTCTGAACTTAGGTCTGACTCATCTTGCTGTCATGCATACTTGTGATTTTTCATTATTCTTTAATTTTTTCTTCTAATCAAAAATAATTCTTTTAGCATATACTCTAGTAACATATGTTTTTGTCTATTTCATTTGGATGGCAAAGATATGCATTAGAAAATAATTGCTCAGTAGAATTACTTATTATTACTAATTAATATATTTAGTATGAAGAGGAACTAAACTAAATGGATAACAAAAGAGCAAAGAGATGCATAGATTGTGGTAATGAACTTCTTCCAGAATCAGATAGAAATGAAGTTGTAGTTTGTGAGGATTGTCTTGTACGTATAAAGAGACAGTTTTGGGCATCACTAAATATAGAAATGACAGATAAAAAACCTTGGATGAAGAAAAAAGAGAAGGATGAACTAACTTAAAAATTTAACTATTTGCAATTAAAATTTTACATCAAGTTCGGCTTTCCATCTTTGGAATTGATATCAACTATTTTTCATACCTATCCAAGACCTCGTCATCATCTCAATCTATTCCTCATATTCAAAATAATATCTAGATTCAGCAATACAACCAGTAAAATGATTACAGTCAGATTTACCTAAATCTATGAATATATAGTTAGAGAACAAGCTAGAGTTAAGGCTGTTCTTTGTATGGTATTTCTTTCATGTATTATTATCATATATCATTTTTGTTGCTATTCAGAATTGTCTTTGCAAATTCATAGTGCAACAAACTCAAGCACAAAGCATGAGGACAGTCGCCATAACTGGTTGCTTCCTTGTCTAGGTTGTATTCATTAGCAACAGCAGTATATAATGCAATAATGATTTACTAAAGAAAGGTATGATAGTTAAGATATCCATTCTCTAGTAAAAGCTTTGTATGGTTTAACAAATCTTTATGCGCTATACTAGAGTCATTGAACTACTTGAACTGCTATCATTGAGTTCTGCCAATTCCATTTTTTGGCTTGTTCAATGACTGTTTTATAGTCTGAACGTTCACCAATCAACATCTTTAAACATCTGATAAAGAATGGATAAGATCCATCAACGTATATCTTGTCATTGTTAGAGTCAGAAAATCCTCTTTAGCATGCACACACACACACACACACCACTTTGACTTGACTACTATCTATAACCTGTGTTACTTTAATACTAAATGGACAACTATCAGGGCCAGGTCCATTCCAATACTTTTAGCACTGAAATGATTGATTGCTGTTGTTGTTGATACATTTGAGTTGTATGACCTCTTCTCTAGAGATCCTTCAATGTCTTTAGCATGAAATACGTTTCCTCCTATTATAAATATATTATTGATGTGATTCCCTATCAATAAATTTATTCAATTTATCTATCAAACAAACATTAACCACTTTTTGCTGAACTTCTTATGTTCTCCATGAACTACCGATTCAAAAAGTATTTTTAGGCGTTGTGTAATTGCACCAGTTTTTCCATCGCCAATGCGCCTATTATCAATTTCTACAATTGACTTTACTTCTGCTGCAGTTCCAGTTAAAAATACTTCATCAGCCAAGTATAATTCATCCCTCGCTATATCACGAATTTCATAGGGAATTCTCTTCTCCCTTGCTAAAGTCAATATGCTGTCTCTTGTGATACCATTCAAGGCTCCCGACGTTACTGGCGGAGTAATCAAAATGTTATCTTTGACAATGAAAATATTTTCTGCGCTAGCTTCAACAACCATGCCATTTGCATTAAGCATGATCGCTTCATCGAATCCCGATTTTAGTGCTTCTACTCTAGCTAGGGCAGAATTAGCATAATTTGCTGTCGCTTTTGCATGGACAGGCATTGATCTGATATCGATTCTTGCCCATGAAGAAACCATTATACGTGCGCCATAGTTTTGTTTATCTCCTCTTAAATATTCATCCCACTTCCATAATGCAATTGCCACAGAAACCTTATTCGGCAGAGGGTTAACACCCATCTTGCCATAGCCATAATATGCAATTAGACGGATATAGCATTCTTCTATTTCGTTTGCTTTTATAGTATCAATTACTGCCTCTTGAAGCTGGTCTTTAGAGTATTGGAGATCCATCAAGTATATTTTCCCGCTATCCATTAACCGTCGAATGTGTTCGGGCAATCGAAAAACCGCTTGGCCATTAATGGTTTTGTAACATCTAATTCCTTCAAAAACTCCTGTTCCATAATGTAAACTATGTGTAAGGATATGAATTTTAGCCTCATCCCAATTTACAAGGGATCCATCCATCCATATTTTTCGTTCAGTCATAGTACTTACTACTAGCATGGATTTTGCTTCGATTTGCATGAATTGCCTTTACTGCGTCGGCTACGTTAACACCCTTATCTTCAACAACTATCAAAATTCTTGATGTTTCTTCTTGAGCATCCAGATTCAGAATATTAATATTATGTTCTCCAACTATGCTACTAGCTGTAGAAGCGATTTTTGGCATTCGCCACATCATATCTCCAATCAGAGTAACTACACCTCTTTCATAAACAATCTCTACCTTGGGATAATATGCTCTGAAATGGCGCTCCTGCCTTCTTACATAGTCTGCATCAAGAAAAAGCAATCTTGTAATTTCAGTATCCTCCCGTTTGTAAGGAGATAACTTTATAAAATCATGATATTGTTTATCTTTTTCGAGTGATGCTATCAGATAGGTGGCAGCAATACTCTCCATTCTTACAATCGCACAATTCTTCTTTCCTGTGACAATTTTCACTAGATTATTATCTTTTGTATTTGGTAGAGTTCTCTGAATTATTGTAGTATTGTAGGGATTTGTCATGTTTGTTATAACTATTGGAATATCCAGATCATTATCATCAATTTCTTTTATTGCTATGGGATCTAGAATCTTCATTCCAAACATTCCTGCTAACTTTGCTTCATTATAAGATAGATGTTTTATGTATTCGAGATCATCTTTTACAATCTTTGGATCTGCACTTAATACCGCATTATCTTTTTCAAAATCTACCTTCGTATTATAATGACCATGTAATAGTATTGCAATATCTGCAGCTGTTCTGTCGGAACCGCCGCGCTCATATGTCGTTTCAAGTCCGTCAACAGTTTTACCTATAAAACCACCTATCGAAACAACTTCATTTTGCTCTACCAAATTAATTAGGTGATTAAAGTTTTGTCTTGATTCTTCGCTCATAAAGTTTGCAGCTTCAAAATTATCATCTGTAATTATTGGCCATTTTTCAATACTCACATGATCGGACTTAATACCATAACTTCTCATAACATAGTCCATAAGATAAGAGATTGTAACCTCACCGCTATATGCAAGGGTTCTAGATCTGGTAACATCAACAAAACGCTTATTCTCAGTTGCCTGTTTTAATGAAACTATTACCTGATTGTAGAATTTATCAAGATGCTGAAAGAATTCATTATGAAACTTTTTGATAACATGCTCGTTAGCAATCCGTTCATAAACTTCTCGTAAAACTTCAATCTCTATTGGATTGGACGAGGCATAGTTTCTTCCCACCTTTATTGCAACATCGGTCATGGAAATCACTTTTTCTTCATAGTTAACAAGAGGGGCAGAGAAAACAGCAACGATCTTAGATTCCTCCTTCATTTGCTTTATTCGATCCATAATTTTCGGAATTAGAACACCGTCTATTCCGAGGGCACTACCGCCGAACTTAGCCACTGTAACATGATTCAATTGATTAATCTCGCTTTGAATGCTACTATCTATACCTATATATTAAATATTGAATATTTTAAATTGCCTTGGCAGCCCTTTCTGCATCAAGCATATGAAAGATAAATTACTTGTATTTACATCGAGTTTCTCGTCAGTAAAACCATTTTATTTTAAAATTCTTCATATTTGTATCTCAACTTATCGGATTTTATTACGAATTGTTATTTCATCAAGATTATTTTCTTCTGTATTTGATTAATATTCGATTAACCTGCTTTTGGTTCTTGTTGTTCTTGGTTAAGTAGAATGCTTCTCATTTTATTCATTTAATAACCTCTTAACTTTAACTATTTCTTCCTACTAACTTTATTGGGATATTAAGGTGCTGCTATTGTAATAATATGACTGATATATTTCATGGAAATTGGTCTGACCTATGCCCTGCAAATTATATAGTGCTAATTATCCCAAATAGGTTTTAATCGTGCGATCTCATAATGGGATAATTCTAAAAATAAAAAAGATCTTTCAATAGATAAAGTTATATTCTTATAACCATTATCTGCTGATAACAATTCACAACGACTGGCTCATGCCAATCTTATTTCTGTAATCTTCAAATTCTAGAGATAGAAAATGCAGATATCTGACAAGAGTAATACTCAGTTTGGATATCATTTCTACAGTCATAGGCTTGATAATCACAGAAATGGTAATATTTAACATAACTTAAATGTAAAAGTAACCATATCAAATTAATAACATAATATAGTAATTCTATGCATATTATGCCATTATAATGTGGGCGTAAATAAGCGTCAAGATTTAGATAGTCAAGAGGAATTTGAGCATATGGTAGATGGCACCAGCATAATTATTCCTTTATAATGAAAAGTAGTTTGTGTCAATACGCGATAATATCTGCTTAGATTGACAGTTACTATTATATTCTAATTTTCACAATATTATTTGATACTGGTTGCTGTTTTTTGATAAATTATCAGAGATTCTATATAATGAGATACCTGAAACGACAACTGCCTATTCAAAAGTTATGATAAACATTGACCAATTTAATATTGGCCAGAGTTACGTTACAGCAAAGGTGCAAAATAGATATGGAAATATCATTAACATCAATATTGAAGGTGGACGGAATGGTATCGAACTACAAGATGAGCTTTTTAATATAAAAGGGAAAAGCCTAAGCGTTGCATATCTAATAACAAAGATTAAAGATGAAAATAATATCTTGGTCAGAAAACTACCTATAATAGGACAGAAAGACTGGCTTTTAATTTATGATGATACTTTTTTTCTTATGGCAGTAAAAGATGCTTATGATGAAATTGAAATTCTTGCTGTATGACACAGTTGGAAGGATCTGTATTAAAAATAAAATGACACAGTTGGAAGGATCTGTATTAAAAATAAAAAACATATTAACTAACAATACTTTATTCTATCAAATCATTAAGTTTTATATGTTTTAGTATTCTCCATTTTTGATAATAATAATTTGAATGAGTAATTATGCCACATCCAATATTTTTTGGATCCGTAGTAGGATTTATTGATAAGGATACAAAAACTATCTTCTGGCCTTCACATTAATTAAAATCGATTTTCGAATTGTTCCAAATATCGAATTGAAAAAATCATTGAATAAAGATCATCTAAAAGAAAAAGGATTTACAAGTATCGAAATAAATCTTGAAGATAAATAGCCGACTGTTGAAACACCTATCAATCATTTGTAAAGGTTGACTGAACAAGATACAAGAGAGGCTTTGGTAGTACAATTATTAGTGTCCTTTATATGAATCACATTCAATGTAAATTTCAATAAGATATATGATGCACATAGTGTTGTGAAGTGCATCATAAGTTCAATAGGGCTCATCCCTAAATGAATTTATTTAGATCTGCTGAATAGAGCAACAAATGTATAGAAAGAATATAAGAAATTTGCCATAAGATAATAATTGCGTGAGATAAATTTCTTAGCTTATAGGTATAATATCAATATTAACAGTAATTTTTCCTCTAATATAAAATACTTTATGCAATAGAATATCAGAAGAGATAGCTACGAAGACATTTTGGATTTTATCAGGCAATCAGTGATAGAATAAAGTATTTTTGAAATCAGGTCTTAATGGGTAACTGGTTAAAATAGCATATTAAGAAAAGCTTTGAATAACTAAATATAAAAATATAGTTTATATGAAATGTGCTTGTTGTGGCGATGACATGTTAGTGGATAAGGAATTAGAAAAGATAATGATTTACAAATGCAGAAAATGTGGTCTTAGTAATACTGAGTTAAAGAAAAATAACACTTGACACCTATAAATAACGTAGATTTGCTAAAAAAAGCAACACATCCATTCAACATAGAGGGATTACTTATAGTTGACTATAGTAGCCAATAGGGGTAGAAAAGAAAAACATGGAACGACACTAGACTGGAACCTAGTTCAGAAGTCATAAATGAAAAGAGAAATATCAGCCTTGAAATTGTTAATTAATTTTATGTTGAAACTACTATGTAAATTAAATTATGAAAAACCAAATTGTCTATTTCCAAGATATGGTCATATTATCTATTACGCTCTTTGTGTTTACTAAGCTGCGATTCTTAGCATCCCAGTTATTCTTTTTTTGTTAGCACTAGCCATATACCTTACCACTAGTTTATATATTATGGACGTATAAATCGTTCTATG
>DASQRW010000182.1:0-14535 GCA_035642715.1 Nitrososphaeraceae archaeon
TTTTCTTTGCATCCTCTATTTTGCTAATATTGATAGAGCCAGGGATATGTTTAGCATTAAATGCCCATTCACCTAATGCATTTACTAGTTTGAATTTATCTCCACGATCTAATTTCTTTTCAATTCTTCTCCGCTAATTAGGTTCATTAACAATTTAAATTCTCCACTAAGCATATCATTAGTACAGTAGATATTAAACATGGTTTTTTTTGTTGATTTACTTTATCTCAATATGCTGACATGATTATGGAAGAAATATTTTTATGCATGTTCATATCATGCGTAGAGTTATCTTTCTACTTCGTTGTTATTGTACTTATTCTTGTGATTGAGTCTTCTTATTTGGATTGAATGTACAGCTATGATTTGCAGATCTATCTCCTTTTAAATGAACGCTTGTAGGTAAATTCATTGAATCGTGAAAACTAATATTTCTACATTCTCTCTCTTTTGTTAAAAAATCTTCAATTGCACCTGAATATCTTGTCACATTATTTTTCAGTGAATCTGATTTCATAATTTCACTAACATCTAATGCATGACCGGCGGTATAATTAATCTCCCATAACTCATTCATATTATTATTATCATCATCATTTAAGAGCACATATTCTATTATATCGTCACCTGCTGACTCTCTTGTTTCTCCTTCAGGTCGGTTTTTAGATAACATTTTTGTTAAGTCAGTAAACAATAATATTCATCTTAATTAAAGTTGTTGTGTATTAAGCTGTTTTATCCAGACCGCTCTGCTGCTGTCTAATGCACTGTGAATTGTTACTATTATTATTATCGTTATTGTTGCGAATATATCTGTATTATTATAATGACAAGTTCTCCTTTCATTTTACCACCACTATGTCTATCTGGTTAGAATCTTCTTCTTCAACACATTAGAAAATGAATCAAATCCCACGAGTTTTCATAACGTACTCCATTAACAAAGAAAGTTGGTGTACCTTCAACATCACTATCAATTCCATTTTTTAGTGATTTATTTATTAAAGGAGAGTATATATGTCCTGACATTTCCTTTTTGAATTTGTCAATATCTAATCCTACTTTTTGTACATATTCAAACAAAAGAAAAGCCAAAGATCTTATCTTTTCCTAATGGATCTGACTATCCTCTAAATGAAATGCAGCCTAGAGTTGTTGAAAATCTTAAAAACTCAGAAGGTGAACCACTTTCAACTATACGCGGAGTAGCATTATGTAGATGTGGTGCTTCCAACAATAAACCATTTTGTGATGGGACACATGAAATATTGGCTTTTTGAGTAAAAATAAGGAGACTTTAGATGGTAATTCTATAATCAAAGATAAAAGAAAAAATCTATGTCGGTAAAGAAGTAATAAAAATATACATATAGTTCATAAGCAAGTCATTCTATGGCACTCAAGATTTTAGGTGTTGGGAGCAGTATGCGCAGGAACTCTTATGGAACCAAAGCATTGAAATTTATTCTTGACATGACAAAGAAATATGATACAGAAACACATTTGCTTAATTTGCGTGAAACTAAATTACCACTTTTTGATCCTGATGGAAGTACCGAGGAAGATACTTCATTATCTGACGAATTACGTAAAATAACAGATTATGTGATTTGGGCTGATGCATTTGTACTTGTTTCTCCTGATTATCATGGTTCAATGTCTGGTGTAATGAAAAACTTTTTAGATCATTATTGGGAAGAATTTGCTGGAAAAACATTTGGTTACGTGTGTACATCCCATGAGAAAGGATTAACGGCAATGGATCAGATGAGAACAGCTATTCGCCAATGCTATGGATGGAGTTTGCCATATGGGGTTTCTATTAATGGAGAACTGGATTTTAATACAAAAGGAGAAATAATTAACGATTTGTTGGTTAAACGTCTTGATATGCTCGCACATGACTTGATTACATATGGTAGACTGATTAGAGAACAATTTTTAAAAGATATATCTAACAATGTATTAAATACTTTTTCTGCACGTTACAAAGTATTGTAAGTGAGCAGATTATTGCATCTGATGAATCAAAAAGTAATTACAATTTTTATCAAAATTACAATAATACAAATATAAGTAGTCAGTGCAAACTTTATGTTTTTAATATAATACAAAAGAATAATAGAAATGATAATAATAACATATAGATAACTATCGCAATGCCAAAATGCCATATCTGTGGAAAAGCTGGTAATTACTCACAAATGATAGATTATACAATTTATTCTGTGCATCCTCAGTGCGAAGAGAAAACAAAAAATAATATTATTATTGCCAATTTAAAATCAATTTATGACCATAAAAAAGGGCTTTATTCATGTCCTATATGTGAAACAAATAATAACAAAGAGCTAACTGAGTCAGAATTAAGAAAGCACTTAATGAATCAACATACGAAGGAAAGTCTTATAGATAAGGTATTATTAGATAGTTTTAAAGTCAGCAACTTTAAAGTGGGATTACAATAATAAGATAGTAATTTAAGTTTTATAGAAAAAGTTGGTGAACAATTACATAATCCTATTTAGAAGTATTTCTTCTGCCTAGTCATGTTCAATGTCATGTGGTCTTGCTAGCAATAAACCATATAAGTATAATTCCACCCGAAGTTAAGATTATGCCGACAGAGGTATGTAAGCAACGATCGATATAAACCCAAATATAATAAGAATTGCTGAAGCAAGAAATCCTAACGCTATTAGAATTAGGCCAAACACGATGGTCATATTTGAACCATGCGCATGTATTCAATAAATGTATGTAGTTCGTTCGTTACTCATTGCCAGAAAGTATGGCTTTATACTATATTTTTCTTCATTTATTGGCTTTATGATTATGAGCCAACTTCCATTAAACTGCACAGCCGCAGTAAGGTCCATTTTTGCCCTGTTGTGTCTCCCACGGTTTTGCACTTTGTAAGTATAATAGAATAATAAGTAAAGGACAACAGATGGTGCTACATTCCTGTGAAACGTAACAGAACAATTTAATCAAATTATAGAAACCATCACTGTACACTTTTGGAATGGACTAAATTCCATGAACACATTTTCTTGTTTGTCGGCTATAAACAATAAACGATATTGAAACTATCCAACAAAATTTAACAGATAACTGTTCTCTTCTCTTCTCTTCTTACATTGCTAAGACGACTTTGCCTCTTGGATGTACATCCTTTTGGTAATCGAGTGCATCACCCACTTCATTTAGTGAAAATGTCTTCTCTACATTTACCCTTATATTATTTTCATCCACCCATTGTGCCAATTTTGTCAATCGTTCCCTATCTGCTTGTGTGAATTGAAAGATAGCTTTAACGCTATATTGGCTCATCAGCTCTGAATCGGGCTGCTCTAGCATAGAAACAATTACGCCGCCTTTCTTTATCACTTTGAAAGATCTTCTATACGTCTCGCCGCCTACAGTATCAAATACTGCATCATAGTCATGCAGCAGGTCTTCAAAAGTCTGGGTCTTGTAGTCCATTACTACATCCGCCCCCAGTTCTTGGACAAATTGCTTGTCATTTGCACTTACTGTTGTTGCTACGTATACATCCAAGTTCTTGGCAAGCTGAATAGCAATTGATCCTATGCCTCCTGCTCCACCATGAATTAGAATCTTTTGACCTTTTGATAATCCAATATTTTCTACAAGTGCTTTCCAAGCACTAACACCTACAAGCGGTAAGCCTGCCGATTCAGCATGGCTGAACCTCTTTGGTTTATATGCAATACTTTCTGTATTTGCCAAAGCCATTTCTGCAAATGCTCCCGATCCTCCGCTTATCACGCCAGCCTGTCCATATACCTCATCTCCTTGCTTAAAATCTGAAGGAGAGACGCCTTCTCCGACTTGTTTGATAACACCAGAAAAATCCATCCCTAAAGTTGATGGGAATTGAAGTGTTATCATTTGTTGGAATAAGCCTTCACGAATTTTCCAATCTACTGGATTTACGCCAGCTGCTTTTATGATGACTAACACTTTTCCAGAAGATACAGTTGGTTCAGATGTGCTTTGATTAATCTCGATAACTTCGCTTCTTCCGTACTTGTTAATTTGAGCAGATTTCATTGCTGATAAAAGACAGCATGAGATATTTAAAAGCGGTAGTAAGTATATACCAAGTCACTAAGGCTTATCATACCTTAAATTAGCGGAAAACAATTCATACCATAGTTTTTTTATTTCTGCCATTCATCGCTTCAATGGCTAATTTGACGATAGGGTTGTCGACTGCATGGAGGTCAAGTGTGGAGGGGTGCAGACGTCTACTTCTACCTCTACCTCTACCTCTCACGACATCCGTGATAAATTCATGTTAGTATAGAAGGAGAATCTTCCTAAAATATGCTTTTGTCATCGAAAGAGTTCTTGGGATGGTAATAATTGAAGTGTATTCTCAATATGAAGGCTATGAACTGGATGCTGCTGCTTCAGTGTTACAGTAAATATATGATTTAAATTAATAGACTCTGAAGTCTTTATCAAAGAGTTTTAGACTATACAAAAAAGTACAAAGTGATGAAGAGGCTCTTAAAATAAGAGAACAAGAAGTTAGCCAAAGAGAAAAAGCATCTGAAAGAGCCTAATTGATGACCTGAATTTTTCGCCAGCATAAGAATACATTAGATTCAACTTTTTTCTGAACAAATGGAAATTCATTTCAGTTTGTTTTCTTGGAACTATTGGATCCTGATCTCCTACAGCCATGAATATATTTTGGTTGTAAGATTTGGAACTTTTTCAGGCATAAGTGGTACCATAGGATGAAAGAAAATAGCAGCAGTGAGAATTCTTGGATGCAGTAATAATAGAATATATGCTATATTTACACCAAGAGAACAGCCTACTGCTAGCTTTCTTAAAAGAAAAAGGTAAAAGTTTCTTATTTGATTAAAATGATCATGAATAAATAAATATAACTATTATACAACTAAGTTGCTAGAGTCAAGTTTTCATATCTTGAAGTAATTTTTGATATGCTTTATAAGATTAAGGTTTCTTACTATGATTAATAGATGCAAAAGGATAAGGATAAGGATAAAGATATAGATAAAATTATAACGTCAGTAGAAATAGTTGATGTTCCTCCAAAGGATACCGAAACACATACAATATTAAACAGTAGATTAGCAGAAGTAGGTGCTACCGAACTTACTAAAGAAGAAGTTTATCGACTTTTTAACGGTAGAAATTTGGCTTTTGTATCTACGTTGTCAAAAGATGGTTCTCCGCATGTCACACCAGTATGGACCGACATAGAAAATGATATGATTTTAATAAATACCTCTGAAGCGGCAGCAAAAAAAAGAAACGTATCAAGAGACCCTCGTATTGCTATATCTGTAGTTGAACAATATAATCCATATAATATGGTATCAATTAAGGGAAGAGTAATAGAACAAACTTTTGATGGTGCTGATGAACATTTACATAAATTAGCCAAGAAGTATTTAGGAATTGGAAGGTATTATTATAGGCGACCTAAACATAAACGTGTTATACTAAAGGTAAAGCCAGAAAAGATAATGGGCTTATCATTACATCCTGCATTCTATTTTCTTGCATATTCTCCATATCGTTCAGAAATTAAAGATATCTAATAATAAAGACTCTTATAGATTGTGAAGCAGCAGGGGCTGTCATTTTTCATCTGAGATCAAGTACGTAACTAGCATCAATATAACGATAATAATACCATCTAAAAATGGTTTTTTACCCATTTTCTTTTGAGATTATCTTTGCTAACCAAAAAAACACATATTGAAAATTTAGTACCCTATACTTAATATATTTGAAAGCCTCAAAATATAGGCTTTTTCATTTTGGATCCACATTTTTTGCATTTGGAGCCTTTGACTTCTGCTCCGCATGATATACAGCCATATTTCAGCTTTGCATTTGTGTCTATGTCATAGCCGTTGTTAATATTGCTATTATTATTATTGTCGAAACCAAAGGATCTTAAACCAGCAGTTTGTTTTTTTCTAATGTAAAATATAATTCCAATAAATAGAGCAGTATTAACTATGAAACCTACCAGTACTCCAAAAAAATAGCTTACTACTAGATATATCCCAATACCTGCGCCTATGAGTAACAATGGTCGTTTCAACGATGGGCTAAAAGGATTGTTCATATTCTACTTTTCTCCTTGTTCAAATATCTATATCCTCCTCATCATTTATCAAAGTTATGTAAAAAAATAGGATTATGAGAACATGAACATACACAAAATCTTATGTATAGATAGGCTGCAAAGACAACTAATGGATTATTATTATAACCTATTATCACACAACAGTGCAGTCATCAAGTACTGAAGATTTTAGATATTTGAAAACTCGATATCCATTAAAGATTCTGATAATAAGAAAAAAAAGAGAATAGTAATCATATGAAACCCACTCATGTATTGCAATTGTCATGGGCCGATCTTGCATTATATTGACATGGGCAGCCTCAATCATAACTACATATGTCTAAGAGTTGTGTGTATTTTCCATTTTGTTGTTTTTGTTTTTTTTGTTCTGCTTTAGTTGCTTCAATAGACTTTTACCTTCGACTATGTTGCTAAGTATATATATTCAATGTGTCGCAGATGCCTGCTTAACTTTATTTTCCTCTAATCTTGTGAATGAATTTCGGGATATTCGTAAAATACTCTCCTCTCTTCATATATGTTCTTCTCATAGTATCTTTTTAAAAGATCATCACGATGTTTATTGCAGACATGGCTTGGAAGATAGTTTGCCAAATCTGGAATAACCATTCTGTTCATACCATGATCAAGACATCCTTCTATTACACAATTGCTATAATCAGAAGTTAAATCTTCTTTTTCTTTTTTAGACAATACTTTAGAAGCCTTATCTAGATTATCTTCTTCAGTTTTATCGTAATTTAATAATAATGTTTTTGACATCTTTTTCTTCTCTTCTAGTATATAGTAGAACTGGCCGCCTAAAATGCATGACCGCAATGAAACTTATAGCAATATATAGTAAGATAGTAAACGTTTATTCTATATAGTTTGGTTATTTATAGAATCATAGTATCGAATTATTTTCATCAAGAGAAAAGTGTTAACTTCCCTTACTACTGTGTGAAGAATTGAATTATAAATATACCTCTGAAAATGTAATATATTTTTGGGTTTATTCTTTTTCTTATTATTACAATTTGGTATAATCTCTAAATTATCTGCTTCTATGTCTTTGTATAGTCATAGTGTATTGGTACTCGTCCACTTACTATAAAATATTCTAACTTTAATCCATCATAAAGTATAAGATTCTTATTTTGTTCACCCATAGATGTAGACTTCCCTACTATATGCTTCTTCCTTTATTGTACTTTTGTGGTCTATTCTGTGTTTTTGATTGATCGGTACTATCAATTAAGATTTGGTGTTGTTAATCTTCTCTTCTTCTTCTTCTTCTTCTTCACAATCGCTGAGTCCGTACCTTCAAAACTCCTCTAGATTCATACATTTTCAATATGAAATTCTGTCAGTGAATATATCGCATTTCTTTTATGATGTTTCTTTAATTTTGTTCCAACAGTGCACACAAAAATCTCCTTCATCATGGAATATCTCTGCATCGTTATCACACGAACTGCATTTGCTATCCATATAATTATACACTCCCAAAAAGAAAATTATCCCTTTTATGTAAAGATATTGACCTGACCTTGTTATTTTGAAAATTTCATCTCTAGTCCACCTTTGGATCTAGTAGATAATTCGTAAACTTCGTCTTTTGTTAGTGGAATTAGTGAGATATTATTCTCATCGAAACAAATAGGACATGTATTGATAATTTGTTCTTGTTTTTTATCCGATTTGAAAATAGTTGCACTCCAAAAACATGATTTACAGAGTGCAAAATGGCGGTTAGTAGTATAGATGTTGTATTCTAAGCTTTGAATTAATTGGCTATTATCATTATTATTATTCATCTTGCTATTTTTGTACAAGTTATCCTACACTTATCACCTTTACCAAATGTAATCATATAGACTATGTAGATCTATATTGAGGGATAGTATTGTACGTTTTTTATATCGGATAAGTTTTTTTATTCTTCAAATCCAACTAGTAATACATGGTAGTTGACTTGAATTCTTCATAGAATAGATAATAAATGATAACCCTACCCCTAATCCACTTCATTTAATTATTCTATGAACTATCTCAATCAACTAATCTTTTTTTTCTAAAGTTTCTGATTACAAAACGAGGTATAGTAGCAATAGTAGCACAATTGAAATCAAGACAGTATTTATTATTCAACATCAAAGGTAAAGTAGTAATAAATACTACTAAGAGTAATTTTGCAGTCTTTATATAAAGAACAACTATATTTAATATATAATTCTATATTGATAAATAATACTATAGGTTTTATTGCGGCAAATCATTTCAGAGTATCAAATCAATACTATTCCAGATGTCAAAAACATTATTGAGCAATGATAAAAGTAAAGAACAAGAAGAAGAAAACAAACGAGTCAAAATACCTAAAGTGTTATATGAACAACAAGTAAAAGAAAAAGAATTCATTATATTACAAATCTGTAAATCTGATATAGATAAAGCAATTGAGGATTTAAAAGAACATATGAAACTAAACCAATATTACCAACCTGACTATAAGTTGATAGTAGAACGTTACACAGATACAATATTGGACGTTTATGGGTGGTATGAAAGTCTTAAGAAGACGATAATAACTACTGACAGAACTTCTATGTTAGGAAGAGATGAGCTATAAAGGATTCTACAGAATCAAAAGATGAACGAGTTCAAAGTACAAAAAGGGAGTTTGTTAATAGATGCTTAAACTAATATTATATATCATAAAATACCGATTGAGAAGTATTGGAAGCAGAACTAGGTAGGACCACAGGACATTTTTGATGATGTTACAAGTTATTATCTTACTTTCTTCTCAGCCTTCTACTAGGTTGCATTATATCCATCATCTTATATCCATATTCTAAATTATGTTTAATATGGTTAATCTATGAGAGCACTCTGGTTCGAATTTACCACCACCATCAAGAACATTTCAATATATGAACTGGCTTTTCTTTTTTTGATTATTAGCATGTTGGAGTTGATAACCAGTAAGATTTCTTCCAAGCTCTTTCTGAAGCTGCCCCTCGCATTACTAAACAAAATTGTTTAAGTACAAATTGGACATTCAGACGCATTAAACTCATTCATGAACAAGAGAGCACTATGGCTATAATATAACTTATTATTTGATCGTTAGTCCATAGTTTGCATAGGCTACTCTAGAAACCTAGAGATTTTCGCTACCTATGGAAAGCGAGATTATGTAATAATCTCTAGTAGTATGAGCCATACTACATAAATATATTAAGAAAGTTCGGTTATAAAAATTCTGCGTATATTTACTATATAAGATCAATAGTTACCGATAATCTGGTATCTTGCAAAGGCGCAAAGGCAATTGTTTCAATTATTGGACAGCAGTTGGTAAGCTTGGCAAATTCGTATATATACAAATATTATGCTTTAATAATAGATATCTAAACCCTTTTAAATAATAGAGTCATTGTTCTACCTACATATGACAGCTACTGGGTTCTTAGTGTTTTATCGTTTTAA
The DNA here is from genome assembly GCA_035642715.1 of Nitrososphaeraceae archaeon. Taxonomy (GTDB): domain Archaea; phylum Thermoproteota; class Nitrososphaeria; order Nitrososphaerales; family Nitrososphaeraceae; genus JAJNBK01. The sequence continues at coordinate 9,647 of DASQRW010000182.1, forward strand.
AGCAATGAATAAAGAAGAGACAGAAAAATCTAAAGATGAATGGAATAGATTGAAGAATGGCTTACCTTCTGGTATTGAGCTTGTAGGAGAGTATGTCCATGCATGGGGTACTGAATATAATGGTTTTTTGCTATTTGAAGCTGATAGTGCTGATTCATTTTTGGATTGGTGGTCAAAGTTTAAGGATACTATTAGATGGTATGTAGAGGAGACACATACAATAGTAGCAAGGAGAAGGTAGTAGTAGTAGTATTTTTTATCGGTATAAATTATTTTTCTATTTCTTTGTCTCTTATTCCTCTATTCTAGTTTATCTTTCTCAAATAAAGGACGTGACTGATGCTGGTTCGATAGGGATTAAGTACCGCCGCATATAGAAGGGTCAGAATAGTTTCTAGTTATCCCTCCCAATTGAATATTAACTCATTAAGTTGCATAGATGATTGAGTGATATCTAATCCATGTGTTTTTTCAAATGCTCCTGGAACTTTGCAGCCCATGGTTCATTCTATGCAGCTAATATTTTGAATGATTGTTCAGGATCGTTAGTCTCATAACTGGCAATTGCAAAATCTCCTTGTGGTAAATGTTGAATCCACACCAGCTCGCGTGATATCCCTGCCGCCGCTCTAAAGACTTCATCATGTTCTTTGTTGTTAACAATATTTTGCTCATTCCATATTCTCATTTGTTCTATTCCTCCTGGAAGTATAGGAACTCTAAAACAGTAATTGGAGACCATATTGTTGTTGTAGATTAAATAAGAATAATAATTTGTCTGTATTTAAATAACTATATCTCTCTCTCTCTCTATGTATGTCTTAATCTTTTGAACTCAATCCTCTTTCAATCCTATAATAGTATGATTAAAACAAATATAGATCTCCCATTATAGATTTTTCTTATGCTTGGGACATTTGAAGAGCCATTTGTATAATTACTGCCTTAGCCTTTTCTACAGATAAAGAGGAACACCACCGCCTTTTTGTATTGTTGAAAGATTATGTGAATATTCCTCTATGCTGTTAAGATATTTAATGATATACGCTTTATTACATTTTATTACAAAAAACTTTCATTCCTTTACTTGCTACCTGTGTTTGATTTACGTATTTATTAATAGAAAATAAAAGATCCCCCTTCAAGATATATTTAATTCTGTATGTACTATGTCAGCGTGGCGCATAAAAAATTACTGCAGCTCCGCCAAGTGCAATTACTGAACCTATCACTTCATACTTGTCTGGTTTCTTTTTATCTACTATTATTCCCCATACAATAGACGATATTATGAATATTCCTCCATAAGCAGCATATACCCTTCCAAAGCTTGCTGGTTGAAGGGTTGGGATAATTCCATAGGCAAATAAGATTACCCCACCAAATATGCCGAAAAGTAGTCTCTTATGGTTTCTCAACCATTGCCATATAAGATAGCCACCACCTATTTCTGCTATTGCAGCCATAAAGAATAATGTAAGCGTAGCTAATATCGCTACTTCAACCAGACTGGTTTCTCACCTTTCCTTGGTGTATAGAATATTATTACAACACCTACAATAGCAATCACTGCTCCTATTACATCAAATAAATCAGGGTAAATTCCTTCAAAGATCAAACCCCACAATAATGCCATTATAATAAAAATTCCTCCATAAGCAGCATAAATTCTGTGAAAATAAGATGGTTGAAAAGTGGGAACTATACCATACAAGAATAAGACAAAACCACCAATGATACCATAAATCCAACTCATGTCTTCTCTTAACCACAACCACACCAAATAACCACCGCCTATCTCACAAAGTCCAGCCAGGAAGAAGAAAAATAAGGAAATGCAAACTTTACTTTTGCTAATATTCAAGTTATCCTGATATATATAAATAGGCTATAGGGTAATTAAGATAGTTGGCTTTTTATTTTCGTTTTTCTTGGAATATCATAACGTATGCAGAGCTATCTAAACTACTACTGGTGATGATAAAGCTGCTTACTGCTGGTCCGAATCTGCTCCTGCTTATGTTGAATTAAGATAAGAATAGTATCATTATATGTCTCTCTGATCATATCTCTCTCTCTGAGATACAATTTAATTAAAAGTGTTATTGCGTCATGCATTTTTACTGCCATAGCCAAAGGTATTTTATATCCTCTCAGATTGTGAGAAAATTGTGAAGCTTGCAATGTATGTTTTGAACAGTTTATTTCTTAATTAGAGGTGTATAATACTATTTCTTTTCTTTTGAAACAGAAGAAATCTAATAGGTAATTGGATGACTCTAGAGTATAAATAAATCAGAAAATGCACCTCCACTATGTCTACCATCTCCGCTTTTGATTATTTTGTCAAAAAAAAGAGCAAGGTTGAATCTTCTCTCCCTATGGACGTATAAAAAAGTATTATCTTTACTCAGGCTGACAATATTTCTATCAGAAAATGTAATTCCTTCGCAAATAGGGCTTAAATCTAGCAGATTAAACTTTATATAATCATACTATCTCCATTGATCGGTTTATCTGACTACAGAAGAAAAGGAGAATCATCATAAACTAACGTTAAAGATTCTTATTTTAGGGATAATTCTCTCGGCAATAATTGCAAACTCTGTAATAGTTTTCTCAGATCCACATAAGAAACATTCTACAGCTATTTGGATATTAAACATAACTGCAGCTGTTGCTTCAAGTTTAGCTATAATTGCAGTCTGTCGACATGGCGTTCACGGACTTCATGGCAAGTCATATCTTCTTCTCACATTAGGTCTTATTTCTTGGTTCTCTGCAGACCTTACCCTTTTGTATTACTATTACGCTTTACATATAGAGGAGCAGAGATTAATATCTCTTACAGATGGCTTCTGGTTTGCTGGATATGTATTCTTAGCATTACATTTGTTTACAGTACTCCGCTCATTACGTGGTACAATTAAGCCAAAAGTTGTGGTTATAGTATCAATTGTTACAGTGCTATTTGTTATTTATAATGTATTTAATTTAGCCTCATCAGAGTTTCTTGTTGATGTAGATTTTGCAGCTTTTATTGTCACCATTGCCTACCCTATTTTAGATTTGATGCTAATTATTCCTTCTGCTATAATACTTGTAAGTTTACGCAGAGACTATCAACACTCTGTTCCTTGGTTTCTTTCTTCGCTATCGTTATTAGTAAATGCAGTAGCAGATGATGGATATGTAAATGATTATTTAAACTCAAATTCACAAAATCTGTGGGTATGGGATCTGTTCTATGTTACAGACTTTATTATTATGGCAGGTGCATTATTTTGGTACAACAAATTCCATATTTCAAACGAAATAAGAAAGGCTAAAATTCAACAATAAGAAGAATGGAGAGATAGATTGATTCCAAGTTAAATTATTAACTGCCTGTTTTTAAATTGAAGAAATACTTGTGATATATATTTTTTGTAAATCAAGATGTCTAGATATCACAGAGATATACGTCAACTATGTCTCCACTATCTCCACATTTGGTTATTCTGTCAAAAGGAGCAATATCTAAGCTTCTTTTAGTAGAGGTATTATAGGAGTATATCTCCACCACTTATAGCTTCAGTCTAGCCACTAACTTCAACTTACTTCATTTTGGGTGAAGGCATTTATGCAGTATACTAGAATATCTCTACCGATTAGATTATTTTTTGAGTATAAAATATGATTTAGTGGAGATAGTGAAGGAGATATTTTCATTTATCTTTTCTGGAGACTACTTTTTCAGTGAGTGTTTTTGATATGCAAAATGTCTCATGTAAAGTCACATATAGAATGCAGACTATAGTATATCACTTCATGGCTACTATTACGGATAATAATAATCCAAAGAACAGGAAAAGTCCACCACAACAGCAGAAAGTACAAGCAATTGCTAAAGCAGAGAATATAATCTCTAATCAAGTATCTGATAATAGAAGAAATGAAATCCATGAGTACCTAAAGCTGTTTGGATATAAGCAGGATAAGACAATTATTCAAGTGCATATAACTGGGTTCTTCCGTAAGAAGGGGCAACAGCCTAGCCAGAAAGAAAAAGAACGCCATATAGCAGCAGTAAAAAGATATGGAGGAACTTCTTTTGTAATTGTAGGTAGAACACATGATCCATCCATAATAGAAAATGTCGTCAAGCCTAAAAAGAAAAATCCTCTAGATACAAGTCCAGGATATGTAGGTTATTTGTGGAAGAATAAAGATCCACAAAAGAGAGCACCACATGATGTATTACCTCTGGACTTTACTCCAATTCATCTACCATATCCTACGGATTGGAAAAATATTTTTGCAACCAAAGGTTTTATGCTAGCGTTACATGTTCCTGCTTCTTTTGCTAAGGATAAAAACAGACTCACAAGAGCTCTTTATCGTCTTGGTAAAAGTGGTGTTGTTGATGTCAAAAATGAATGGACCTTTCTTAATGAGATAAGGCAATTTGGATTTAATAACATGCAGCAGCAGCAGCAGACAGTTAGTGTTACTACTACTAAAACAGACAAGAGCAATAGTAATATGAATTATGATGACAACAACGAAGGAAAGAAGGTTGTTGATAACGAAGAAGACCCTGTTAGGATAATTAAAAGGAGATTAGCTAGAGGTGAAATAAGTAAGGAAGAATATGAAGAATTGCAAAAGGCGATAGAATCATGACCTATTGATATGAATTACTTGATTTAGCAAATGTTAAGTATCAAAACCTTGCAGCAAAGAACGAGATAGAGATTTTAAAAATTACAGCTTAATACAATTAACTCAGAAAAAGAAGAAGAACAACAAGCAGTACTACTACTACCTGTTACCTTTAGCGGAACTCAAGCTGGGATTTCAGACTTTACAGACAAATATAATATTATTAACATAATATCAGACACACC
>DASQRW010000183.1:0-15154 GCA_035642715.1 Nitrososphaeraceae archaeon
CATATTTAGATAGCAGAAGCAGTATAGTGAGTTATAATGCTAGAAAGATAATGGTAGTGATAACAACAATTTCCAACCACTTATCTATCATATTTTCTTTTTCATACTGTCTAATGACGTAATCTAATAACAAAATATTGCGATTTTAGTTACTACGGGCGACTTTGTTTGTTCCATTTGAATATGCTAGCCGCCGCACCTGTAATTACTTTTGCACAGCAAGCTCAGAATGCTACACAGAATACTACTCAAGGATTTGGGGGTCCCCCATCAGGCCCTTTAACAGCGATAAGACACGTCTTTGACGACCCCACTCTAAGGGTGTGGCATTTCTGCAAACCCAATGACAAGATAATGATGGTATGCCAACTCTATGATAGCAACTCCCCAAATGCAACTCTCATAGGAGTAGAATATATGATTACGACAGATGCATACAAGAATCTACCTGATAGAGAAAAGCCAAACTGGCATTATCATAAAGAGGAGTTTGCACCTAATAGAGCTAATCCCAAGTTTCCACAGTTAAGTGAGCAGCAGCAAAATGCTACCTTAAAGAAACTGGCAGACTCATACGGTAAGGTCATAATAACATGGAATCCAAATGACAAAGCTCCAGTATTCCCAACACAAGTAGAACAGGTGCAGCATCCATTCATGGTAAATACAACTGTAACACCGGAAAGAGAGACACAATCGGGAACATTTAATCAAACACTAAAATACTAATATTGTGTGCCCTCCCTTTTTTTGAAATAGTCAAACACTTGTCTGTGTATCCGCTGTTTGAAATTCGATATTTTTGGTAATCAAAAAAATCAATAAAGCAGATTGGCACGGGTTCGGTGGAATGCGGAACAGAATTGACTCTATTTTGCAACTCTGATTATTGTAGGATGTAATTGATTGGACATTTCATTTTTTGTTTAAATATTCAGAGAAGTAAATTAGATCTACAGCTGAATGGGATCCAGCCAATAATGATTTTGTATTGAGATGTAATAGCTGCTAGAGAATAAACAACAAGCATGTCAAAATCATCCGTACCTCACGGGAAAAATATTATTGTGAACAGTGTTTGAATATATATGATAATCTATGCCATTGCTAAATCCAAAGAATTGGCCTAATCGTATTAGAAGATTACGGACCCGGAGGATTATTCTCTGAATATAGAAATGTTCCATTATTTTTTTGTTATTTTTAGCTTTTTCTTCTCTCTTTCTTTTATTTGTATATATTACCGAAGATAGCATGTACCGAAAGACAACGAAATGTCAAAGTCTTTCTCATCATCCTCTTCATCATCTTCTATTAAATATCCTCCAGGACCTCACTCAATCCTGCCTCACAAGTTATTACGTAAATTCATACATAATCCCATTAAAACCCTGATGGATATCGCATATACTTATGGCGATATTGCTCATTTTAAGTTTGGAAGACAGCAGCATGTCTATCTAATTAATAATCCACACTATATAGAGGACATATTAATTCGAAATTATAAGAATTTTATAAAAAGTAGAGGCTTACAAGTCTCTAAGCGCCTATTAGGAGAAGGTCTAGTGACTAGTGAAGGAGAATACCATGATCGCCAAAGAAAAATAATACAACCTGCATTTCACCCTAATCACATAAAAAGATATGGAGACATAATGACAACTTACGCTGTAAATATGTGTCAGCGATGGAAAGATGGAATTACATTAGATATACATAAGGAGATGATAAATGTAACATCAGCAATCATTAGTAAGGCTGTCTTAGGTTCAGATATTAAATCAGAAGAAGAAGGTGACCAAGTTGGAGATGCATTCTTGACTTGTTCCAAATACTTTAATCGTCTCCTAATGCCATTTGGTGAGCTGATTGAAAAAATACCAATATTGCCTATTAATAAGGACTTTCAAGCTGCAAAAAACAAATTAGATTCTATAGTATATAGTATGATAAAAGAACATAGAGATAATGAAAGCAAAGGTGTATCCTCCTCCCAGGGAGGAGACCTGCTATATACTCTACTACAAGCCCAAGATGCAGAAGCTGCAATTGGACGAATGACTGATTCACAATTAAGAGATGAAGTAATGACAATTTTTCTTGCGGGTCATGAAACAACAGCCAATGCACTTACATGGACATTTTATCTGTTATCACAAAATCCAATAGTAGAGGCTAAGCTGTATGAGGAACTATGTTCTGTATTGGGTAATGAGGGTAATGATAAAGATAGCAATAGTAGCAGTAGCACTTCTAGAAGCAAAAGAAGAAGAAGAATAAGAATTCCAACCATTGAGGACATACCAAAATTAGAATACACTGAAAAGGTCTTTAGAGAATCAATGCGGCTTTATCCACCAGCATGGACTATAGGTCGTCAAGCTATAAATGATTATAAGGTTGACAAGTACGTTATACCTGCTGGCTCAATCATTTTAATGAGTCAATATGTTATGCATCGTAATCCGCTTTACTATTCTGACCCTGATCTTTTTTATCCAGATCGCTGGACCAAAGAGGCAAAGTCTCAGCTTCCTAGATTCAGTTATTTTCCGTTTGGTGGAGGCATAAGGGGGTGTGTAGGTGAGCCATTTGCATGGATGGAAGGAGTACTACTAATAGCTACTGTATGCCAGCAGTGGAAGATGCATCATGATGACACAGATCATAATAAAGCTGAATTAAAGCCACTTATTACGTTACGCCCTAAACACGGTATGCGTATGAAGTTAGAACATAGATAGAAAATAACAACAAACTACAAAAAATCCTATAGATTAGCTTTCAGTGGCAATTCGGAAATTTAATACACGAAGAGTCAATACAAAATAATATGTCTTGGCAGGCCTTTATTCATGGCTTGAATCTAATTCTGGATTTAAACATTCTATTCCTTCCTCATCCCACCCTTACTCTAAGAGAATGTCAAGACAGTAAAGAAGAAGAATATGTCATAGGCACATATGGTGATATTTAGACAAGTTTACTATTCTTTAGGACACGTCAATGGCTGTGTTAACATAAAGTAGTATAACTTTAGTATAGGTTTATCTAATATATTTTCTAATAAAAATATACATATGTTGGAATCTCAGGCAATTGTAAGAATAAATGGAGTATTGCCAGACATTTCGATATTAGGTGACGCAGAAAAGTCGGAAAGAGCAGCTGAGGTAAAAAAAACAGGTATGACTGCAAATACCTCATGTTCAATATTTGTTAAGGATAAGACGACAACTTCATCATCAATAACAACAAATAACAATAAAGTTTTCCATTTGCTAGTAGATATCGGTGAAGGCGTAGTCAAAAGTCTTGAAAAAATAGATCTGTCTCCTTATCGTGATTTTAATGATCTTACTACCAAATCTGCTGTAATTCATCTACCAGATTCTGTACTTATAACTCATTCACATAATGACCATATTAAGGAATTACCTCTACTCATCAGTAAGGCTAACCAACAATCAAGAGCTTTGAAAATATTTTGCACTAAGGAGTGTCATGAACAAATTGTAAGTAAATTTCCTGAGATTTCAACAACAAATAATAAAGTATCCTTTAATGTAATCCAACCAAATCAACCTTTTGAAGTAGGCTCTATCTCAGCAATACCTATTTTGGCATATCACGGTGATAATTCTCCACCAGGTTCTGTCATATACATACTTAAGCTACCAGATAAGAAAAAAATAATAATCGGATGGGATTTTCTCTCATTATCAGCTGATGTAGATCAGAATTTGTTCTGGAACCCTGACCTTATTATATTAGGTACTCAAAGTTATAATCCTCATCCTGAAACAGGATTAATATCTGTTAGCGATGCCTTTGAACTTGTAAGAAGATGGAATGCAAAGGAATGTTATATAGTACATTATAGGGGATTGATGGATTTTGAAGATGCAAAAAATCAATGGTTCAGAGGACCTACTAAAGCTATGAATAGTGAAGAGCTTCAGAAAACCATAGATGAAAATCTTAGAGTAACAGGAAGGGAAGGAAAATTCAAGATTACCGTAGCTAAGGAAGGAATGGTGTGGACTGCAAAAAGTCAAGAAGAACAAAAAGTAGAAGGACAAGAACAACCAAGACAATTATCTTCTATTGGTAATATTATTGAAATTGAATCCCTTCAAAACTATATTCTAAGATTTGAAAAGGAGGATAGAAATGATATGCTCAAACTTATGATAGAAGACAGAATTAACAGATTTGACCTCAAATTCATAAGTCCACATATAGACAGAAGTAACAATGATATTTTATATGCTCAAGGAGAAAAGGAAATGTTTTCAAAGGGTCCTGAATTGAAGGTGGAAATAGTTTCATCACAATCATCACCAGATGATGAAGAAGAAGCTTCTTCTATAGTTAGAATAAATGTGTTCAAGGGAAAGAAGAGTATCTTCAAAAATGACATACAGTTAAGCAGAAAAGACACTGAAGAACTCAGAAGGTATATTAGAGAAAACTTTGTTGCTGTTCAGACAACTACATAAAAAACAATAATTATAAACTTTAAATGGCAGCAACATTAAAAATGCAGAATAAAGCCTGGATTCTGCTGATGAAGTCTGTACATTTGAAAAAGGTAGAATAAAAATAGCAAACTTTGATGATCTAGCAACTGGAAGAGGAACCTTTGAACCAGGATAGAGTTGGGAAAAGTGTGTGAAGTCGATAGCCAAAACAAATAGCTGTCAGGCTCCGCATACCATGTATGTGGTCTCCGGAAGGATCAAAGTTGTAATGGCTGGATGATGGAACAGAAGCTGAATCTGGATCTAGTGAGACTGTAATAATTCCGCCAGGACACAATGCCTAGGTAGTTGGAAATGAGCCTAGTATCGTTATTGACTTTACAGGTGCAAAAGAATATGCTAAGAGTCAGTAGTAATTAATCTATTTTTTCCGCGCTCATACAAATTGAGTCAAATTTGCCACTCATAATAGATAATTATTAGATGAACGCATATTCATATTGTTAGCGGGTTCGCTGGAATGTAAGAAGACAGATTGGACTCTATTTTGCAACCCAAAACTTGATAGGCCTACAAACATACAGAGAATGGATCGGTAGCTTTTATACAAACAAGTAATTCAATCAAAAAATGAATATTAAAAAGCCTTCTTTATTTTTTATTATTATTATATGTAGTATTACAACCAAACACACAACTCTTTGTTATCCTTTTATGAATAGAGTACAATGCAAATAACAAAATGCCTATTGAAATTATACGTAATGGTGTTTGATATATAGAGAGAAAATTAGATACCACTATACCTAATCCTCCAAATGTGGATATCAAAAGAAAACCAATAGAAGAACAGCTAACACATATACTTGATAAAATACTCAAGCTTGTTCCAGAAAATGACGATTTACTAATTTTTAACTTTGAATGTTTTATGACATATACATTCATGATAACCAATATTCCCACCAAGATTGCAGTTATGTTTGTAAGAATAAAGCCTATTATTGCATCTTCTGGCAAGTAAAATACCCATATAGGTGAGAAGAAGAGTAATTGTTCAAATACATTAAAGATAATCCAAAAAATTACTGCTATACCTATCGCTAAGGCTACATATAGAGCTCTGGAAAATACAATCCTGATCGATAATGGTAATAAAGATACTAATAATGATAATAGTTTAGTTTTAATAGATGTGGTAGAAGATGACGAATTCATTAACTACTATTTCTCATCTCCTCAAGTTTTTTATCTATTATTGCCTTAAATGAAGGAAATGGATGTGCTCCCTTTAGTATTTCAGGATTAGAACCATCTTTGCTATTTACAATTATAAACGAAGGTGTATCTTGGAATCCAAATGAAGAACCTAAAGTTAGATCACTTTCTATAAAATCTTTATATTTTTTGCTATCAAAACATGTTTCAAATTGCTGCATGTTCATACCTGCAATCTGAGAAGCGAACATTTTCAGATTATCTTTGCTAACCCAGCCTGAGTCAATTGGTTTTTGATTATCATATAGCATATTATGAAACTGCCAAAACTTTCCTTGATCATTAATACATTGAGCTGCAAGTGCAGCATCCATAGAATCAAATCCACGATTAGGTAAATGTTTGAAGATCAAGGCAGCTTTACCTGTTTGAATATAGCTTTGATTAATTAGTGGCTCTGTAGCTTTTACATACCTTGCACACAAATAGCATTGAAAGTCACTAAAATCAATTATAGTAATAGGAGCAGAAGGATCTCCAAAATATGGATAGCCTTGATGTATCAGAGTAGATAATGAAAGATCGCCCTTTTGGTTTTGTTGTGTAATTGCATACGCATAGTTGTTTGTAGCGTGAGGAGATGATGTTAATGAGGATGAATAAGAAAATATTATTATGATAATAGCTAAATAAAAAATTGCAACAAAAGACGATGATATGATTTTAGCGATATTACTACGCTTTAGTTTTTCTTGTTGTTTCCTTTGTTGTTGTTGTTGCATTGCTACTAACTAAACCAGACAAGTTTGGTTATAAAATACTTACCTACAATACTTAAAAGTAACCTTCAATTGTTCTATATATATAATTAAATAATTTTGTACAATCACGTTTGTCATTTTATTATTACGATTAGTACTATCTCCGACGATAACAGCACACTAATCTTTGAGGTTATGTAGAAATCTACTTTATAAATACTTGGAATCAAACAAAGGTAATCTGTTTGATTGATGAATATCAAAAATTGATATTAAGTCGAAGAATATAGATTAAGGTTATGTATCTTGGGTTATATGAACAAATGGCGAACTTAGGTTGTGCAACGCTCTACCTAATTTCCATTAATTCACGGTTTAAGAGGAGATGATTGAGTAATTGAAAGATTATTATTATTATTAACTGTGAAAAAGAATATAGAGAAAATATTAAATGGATGCATATATACGTTATGCTATGATTATTATTATTTTTCACACAAATTTTATATTTCTTCTGCATCTACTTCAGTCATACCATCTAGCTTTGATCATGGGGTAGTGGCATTAGTCATTGCACTTTCAATATTATTGACTACTTTAGGTTGAATAATATCTGCAACTACTGAATATGTTGCAATAAATGGTTCTCCATCCATTGTATGAAGTCCCAGTACATTGCCTACAAATGGCACAGTTTTTGACAAAGTGGGTGAATTTAAGTAATCAATAGACATCATCAATGGAGTAACAATATCTCCTTTGCTCCATGGGGCTGGCGACGTAAGGATGGTTCCAAACTTATCAGGGATTTTTGCAGTAGTAGCATTATCCAAATCATATATCTGTATTACTACTACTTGTACAGGCTTGCTGGCTGTATACGTCAAAACTCCTGAATAGAGTGCACTGTCATTTCTTGGTGGAAGAATTACTGTTGCCTGATGGCCTTCGTGCCCCTTCAATGGATCTACTGATGAAGTAAGCGTACCACGCCATGCAATAGTTTCACCAACTGCAGGTTCTTTTTCTTCATCTTGAGCTGTTACATGTTGCAACGGAAGTTGACTGCTTATTACAAAGAATGAGCCGACAAGTACAATAGCTGACATTAGGATTACATCAATGAGTCCTTGATCTCTTTCTGTTTTATTCATATATGTAAGAGAGATAAAACTGTAGAATTTAACAGTATCTACGTTCTTCTTTACTTCTCCCTCACCTTCTAATGAACGATATGTGTTTTCAAGCAATTCTCTTTGTATTTTATATACTAAGGCTTTGATATCTGTTTCTGATGGCTCTATCTTCTTAGATCGGTATTTATGATATGACTCAAAAGTCTTGCTGCATTCTTGTTCTTCTTCTATACTGCACTTTAGATCCATCAAATATTGCACAGTAGTTTAATAAAATATGCACAGTTATAGCAAAAGTATCCTGTATGTAAATCTACATTCTTAAAATGTTCAATTTCCAAATACCCTGAAGTGGCCTTTGATATCTTTGGATATTCCTTATCAGTTGGAATATTACTAATGCCACCTCCTTCTGGTATTAGTTGAGTCATTATATTAGAGCATTTTAAGGTATGTATATATATTTTATATACTCTAATATGTTTAAACAATCTTAAAGAATCTATAATAAATATTCTGCACCAAATAAATGTACACTATTGGTAATTGGAACAGATGAGAAGAAAGTAGATACTGTTGGAAACACTAAAAGCACAATCCTAAACTTATTGCTTGAGAGTTCAAAGACTGCAGGAGAGATTGCAAACAAACTGCAAATACAAAAGAGCGCAATTAGAATTCATTTAGATTCATTACAAGCAGAAAAAGCAGTTAGATCATATTTTAAGATTAAAGGCCTTGGCAGACCAAGAAAAGTATATGAGATAACAGAAAGTGGACGAGAACTATTTCCAAGAAAGTATGATCTGATTCTCTCACTTATTCTCCAAAAGATTGAATCTAGAGAAGGACATGAATACGTAAAAAAAATAATAAAATCTATTGCAGATAATATTGCATATGACATACAGAACAAGATTAAGAATAGGTCACATAGCTTAGAGGAGTCAGTAAGAATTCTGAATTCAGTATCAAATGAAATGGGTTTTATGTCGTCATTCTACAAAGAAGATGATGACACTTATTCTATTATAAGCCGCAATTGCATTGTACATAAGATTGCATTTAGTCATCAGGATATCATTTGTCATGGATTTCATGATAGAATGATACAGAAAGCCTTAGATGGAAAAATAAATCCTAAGGTGCAATTAAAAGAGTGTATTGCTCTGGGAGATAATTACAGTAAACATATTATCACAATAAATAAGGGTACAGATAAATTATAGTCTTAAGTAAATAGAACTGATAATACAAAGGATATTTTGATAACAAAAATGGAAGAATATTCTTCCATCTTACTATTTAGATCTTTTATAATCCTTTATTTACTTTTTTCAGTTGTTATCTATTCATAGATTATGCTACTTTAACAGCATATAGTAATCTGAAGCCTATTTTCTACATCTTTTGGCCTGACACTGCAATCATATAAATATTATAGATAGTATATAGTATTTTAAATATAAAGGTGGCAGCAAAATGAGCAAAGAAGGTTATCAAAAGGTAGCAAATAGAAAAGACTTACAGGAAGGTAGTCTTCTCAAAGTTGAGCCTGAAGGTAAACCAATTGTATTATCATTGGTTAATGGAAAAGTCTATGCCATGGATGCTGTGTGTTCCCATGAGGGTGGACCTTTAGAAGAAGGTACTCTTGAAGGATATAACTTGACATGTCCCTGGCATTATGCTATTTTTGATGTTAGAAATGCAAAAGTATCAGATCAAACTGTTTGGGCTACAGATCTTATATCATATCCCATAAAGGTAGAAGAAGCAACAGGAGACATTCTGATAAGCCTAGATACTTCCGTAGCAGCATCATCAGAACAGCAACAACATAAACCATCAGCAATAATTCAAAGACAGCAAAATGAGCAACAAGCTGTAGAGGTGACCAAAGCAGATAGTAAGGAAAAAGGGGAAGTAAATGAATTTGAGCTTGTACTATTAGAGAAGCAGAAGTATAATGAAACTGATGTAATGTCATTTAAGTTTAGCAAACAAGATACTGCTAAACAAAAGAAGGAGTTAGACTACATATCAGGACAATATGCATTTTTTGATATAGGTGTACTTTACAATGATCCTGAAGGTCCGCTTAGACATTTTACTATTGCTTCATCTCCAACAGAAAATTTCATTATGATAAGTACCAGAATCAGAGATACACCATACAAAAAGAGGCTTTCATCATTAGAAGAAGAAAAAGCTAGAGTCAAAGTAAGAGGACCACTGGGTAAATTCGTTTTACATGAAGAATACTCAAAACCTGCTATACTTCTATCTGGTGGTATTGGTGTGACTCCATTTAGAAGTATGATAAAATATGCTACAGATAAACAACTACCAATAAAAATAGTAATGTTTGATTCTAATAGAGATGAGGCAAATATATTATACAAAAATGAATTTGATGAATGTTTGAAGAATAACAAGAATTTGAAGATTATCTACACTATTACAGGCGAAGGCCAGCCACCTTTGGGTCATTGGGAAGGAGAGGCAGGCAGAATCGACAAGACGATGATAACCAAATATGTTAGCGAAGATGAACTAAACAAATCAATATTCTATATTTGCGGTCCACCTGCTATGCTGAACGCACTTCAAAATATCTTGAATGAAAAGCTGAAAATATCAAAGGATAGAGTTAAGATAGAGGAATTTACGGGATATTGAAAAATGAATAGGATGATATATGCCAATAGCTAATAATTACTTGATAAAGTCAGTTGCATCATTTATCTTTGATTCTTCTATTGCTGTCATAGTTGATTTCTCCAATATCAAAGGCAGAACATCGATTTGGAAGCTTTTCTCCTGATGGTTTCCATATATCTACGCCTAAATAGCAACAGTTGTATGATTTGATAAGTTTAGAATGAAATATGTCTTATTATCATATTTAAGATAATCACGAATCAATCTATCTGTTTTCTTAGCAAACATATGAAAATAACAAATTTCTGTATCTCTGGGATGCAGTTATTTACGGCATCTGGCTCCACGTGTCACCACGATAAATATTCAAAGCCCCGCCAGAAACAAGCAATTCTGTTGTTCCCTGGTACAGTATTTCGTAGTAATATATTTTGATTATGTAGTTTACATTTAATAATTTGTCTATGTTGATCTATGAACATAAATTTGAATCGCCATATTATACGTCACTTGGACATTTATTATCTGGTTTAACTGAAGAACAAAAGAAATCAAAATGGGAACTTTTTGACCCCTATTTGATGAATCTTGAACTGATTCCTTATCATTCAGAGGGGATTACCCTGCCGAATAAATT
Organism: Nitrososphaeraceae archaeon; assembly: GCA_035642715.1. Taxonomy (GTDB): domain Archaea; phylum Thermoproteota; class Nitrososphaeria; order Nitrososphaerales; family Nitrososphaeraceae; genus JAJNBK01. The sequence continues at coordinate 10,904 of DASQRW010000183.1, forward strand.
ATCTACAGATCAGTTAGATTATTTGAGAAGTCGTCTTACAAACAACCTAAATTTTATTACAACATTCAAACCGAAATTATTTATCTTCAATGGAAGTACGTGGTATATACTATTAATCAAACATGATTTAGTGAAAGAATATCAGAAGGTTAAGGTTTCGAAATTGTTCAATATCTATTTCTTTGAAATTCAAGGTGTTCCAAGTGTTTTATTTGACAAGTTCTTCTCAAGGCATTATTGGGGAATAACTGATTATGTTAGAAAGATTACACTACCAAGGTTAATTCGTGCAAAATATAAAAACCTACAATCAATTTGCTGATATATCTACAAACAGCTATATTTGCTGGTATTGTAATAACTTTACTATGATTACAAACTACTGATTTATCACCCAGAAATATCGCCTTTATTATTATGATGTTATCTGACTCTTCTATTCTATGGCTATGACTTTGATTGAATGAGTTTGGGAATTTGGATGATGATGACTGTGGCAGCGATAATGTAGGATTGGACGAAGTGACAGCAGTATTCAAAACGGTATTTGTCATCGCTTCAAGTTTTCACAAAGCTTTTCCGCTAAATCTAATAGGTTATCCTTATTGGCTTCAAGGTATTTGGTAATGTTATTGTCGTTATCTTTGCGTTGTTCACCATTGTTGGCACTATGTATATTGTAAATTAAATTAACCATTTTTGGATCAGCTTTTAATGTAAGGATTAGTGCTGTAAGTGATACTGATATTATTTTTTTGCTCTTTGATAGATCTGCTTTCACATTTTCTTTGACGAATTGCCGCTGTAATGGAACAAAAGGAAGGGAAATCATTTAGAAACTCTTGCCAAATCAGAGAGAAAGATATTTGATGATATGTTTGCTATTTCCTATATGTATAACTCCATATTCTTATTCTGCAAAATATGGTAGAATATACCCTATTTTCATGTCTATTATATTTCACCATTATAAACAACTCACAAAGCTCACTGAACAGGTTGAACAAATGATGAAATGGATTGATTGATCTTTAATGACCTAATAATCACCGCAGGTTGTTATTATATCATTCAGCAATATCGCCTTTACTATTAAGATAGCTAGATAGTAAGCAGTAGAAGATCTATCTTATGTTATATGCAAATCATAAGAATAAATAGAAAGAATAACTAAATCTTTCTTCGCGGTTTAATAATAAGAATTGCATAATAATAGCAGCAACAGCGACAAAGATAACAATAATCATCATCCTACACCCATAAGGCTGGGTTGGGTTTAAGGCCCAATATCAACCAGTTTCTGCTGCTAATATTAGTGAACACTTTCGTAGGCGCAATGATTGGATTAGAACAGACGGTAGTTCCACTCTTAGGAAAAGAGGAATTTGGTCTTGAGTCTAACGTCTTGGTATTATCTTTCATTGCTAGTTTTGGTATTGTTAAGTCTATTCTCAACTTGTTTGCAGGTAGCTTGTCTGATAGATGGGGACGGAAAAATGTATTGATTGTAGGATGGTTGTTTGGTCTACCAGTGCCTCTTATTTTATTATTTGCTCCAGACTGGAATTGGATTCTATTTGCCAATGTGTTGCTTGGAATAAACCAAGGACTAGCTTGGTCAATGACAGTAAATATGAAAATTGATTTAGTAGGAAAAGAGAAAAGAGGATTAGCTCTAGGACTCAACGAATTCGCAGGTTATATATCAGTTGCTTTTGTGGGTTTTCTAACTGGTTATTTAGCAGCAACTTATGGACTAAAACCCTACCCATTTTACCTTGGAATTGCATTTTCGGTCCTAGGATTGATAATTTCTTTATCTATAGTTAAAGATACCAAAAAATTCACATTATTAGAAATCAAAAATGAGCAACAAGAAGAAAAAGAAAAAAAAGAGAAGGATGAAGAAAGGGCAAAAGCAATAAAAGCCCCGGCAACAACAACTGAGAAAAAAGAAGGAATAACAACTACAACTAATCCAGATTTAGTAATCAAAAGCAATCTTAACTTCAAAGAAGTTTTCCTTGAGACGTCTTGGAAGAATCGTTCTCTTCTAGCAGTCAGTCAAGCAGGACTTGTTAATAACTTGATATTTGGTGTATCGTGGGGACTATTCACATTATATTTTGTATCCTTTGGAATAAGTGTGTTTAATATCTTCTCTGAGCATCTTTAAGCTTCTCTGAGTTTCTCTAACCCGATTGCTTTAGGCATTTTTAGCTGAAACATTTTTTATTATGCTGTAGTTAGAAAGGTTATGCAAATTAGATGTGCTAATTGTGATTGCTTTCCAGAAGACTGTAAAAATAGCAGGTCATCAACAGAATGTCTAAATTGTTCATTGGAAGAATGTTGTTGCTGGATAAATTATGGTAGTTCGCAATGTTATGGAGCATAAGAAGACACTTAAAGCTATTTCAGATAAGCAAATTTCCTAATGATACAAGAATGCCTCTAGCAATTGGATGAAAAACAACTATGAGAAAGATATATCTTATAGTTATAAAAAATAAGTACCTAAAGATCGGTTTATTGCTTTTAATTGCAAGTGGAATTATGGCTATATATCTAAGTAATGAAGGGTTTAATTGCTTATCAAAATTAAGTAGAAGAGAAAAAGATTCTTTTACTGCAGATGGAACTTTAGAAGGACTAGCGAGCTATTGTTTCTTTATAACCAACTCTTATGTATACTCATTATTTGGAGTAGTAATCGGAGCAATAACAATTGTTGCTTGGTATTGTAAATATAGAAATATATGGCATACCAAATATAAAAAATAATTTCTACTGGCCTGCTTTTTTTCTTCTATATAAATTTTATTTTTTCAATTATGTTGTATTACTATTCTCTCTCTATCTCCGTATTTTTTGCCCATCAAATTTATAAAAAGTGACTAACAGAAAAATGAGAGACACAAATTTTGATTTATAATATAATCCATATACAATGATAATATAGATATCTATCATATGTAAGTAATACTTTAAGCGTAAATCAGTAAACTTGCCTATCTTTTATGTATGTCTACTATGTTACTATTATCATCTCTTACAAAATGCTGCTGATAGCAGTCTCTGTATTATGTTGTTATATCACATATGAGAGCTTTTATGTCAAAAACCGATACTAATTGAACGATTGACTCTTCTATGGGTATTAAATATGAACATGATATACCCATAGCAACGTACTTGCAAAGTGTATTTGTGTCAGACATGTAAAAAACTTAGCTTAGCTTTGGAAATAATGAAATCAATTATACGTAAAGATGTTTATTGATGAATATTCTGACTCCAATTTTAATATTTTCTATTCATTAAACTGATAAATGACATTATTAATGCACCAGATAAGTAAGGAATATTTTGCCTTCTTTACATTAATTCATTCTTTACATTAATTCACAAATCATTTCATTAAATAACGTTCCAGATAAGCCTGCTTCAGGCGTAATTTTCCCTTTGAAATGGTGTTATGTGGTTTTGTCCTTAGAATGCGTCCGCAACAAGGACATCTAAGTCCATCCCATTGTAGAAATGTCTCGCATTCTATACATCTTTTATGGCCTTTGATGTAATAACTCCCTTCATAAGAAGATTTATGGGCTTTATATTGATGACAGATATCTTTACAATATAATCTCAACTTAGTATTTTTCCAATTATATCATCAGCAGCTAATTCATACAATTCTTTTATCTGCGATCTTTTGAAATTGGCTGATCTTGTTTGAAATGTCACATTTGCATTCACTTTACAGCAGCATAACATCATCATATAATTTCATTTAATATTAATTCAATATAGGTTTAAAAACTTTTGACTTTAGAATATCAATTTAGAAAAAATCTTGTACAATTCACAAGACAAGACATATTCTTACAGATAAGAAAAATTCCTTATTATGATACTATATGTAGTAACGATCTCCATCCAAGCTTTCTTATATCCATTATATGACTCTATAGAAAGGGGAGGGGAGAAGTAATGAAGGTAAAAAGGCATGAGAATAGTTCATGTGGTGCTTATTGTGTTTTCTTTTCTCAATTTCATTATTATCAACCATATCTTCCTGTGACAGCTATTACAAATCCTACTAATGCCATGAGTAAACCAATAGACATGAATAGTATGGATCTTGTTATAACGCCGCCATCATCATCATTGTAATCTTATCAATCATCGCCATCATCTCCTCCATCGCCATCATCTCCTCCATCGCCATCATCTCCTCCATCGCCATCATCT